>JAFQNU010000022.1 GCA_017420825.1 Clostridia bacterium | reverse complement strand
TAACAAAGGAGGCATTTTTGTCTGACAATACCACGATGGAGGAATCGTTGTTAAGGATTTTGAAAAAGTGGTACGGAGAAAAAAATGTGAAGGAGATAGATAAAGCCTTGAAATTGTGGAGTGAGGCAATAACATATTGTACTCCAACAATAGAGGATCAGTGGGGAGCATTTCGTATCGGACCGGCATATCCGTTTGCTCTGATTGAATTTATCAAGCCAAAAGCATTTGACTATGCGGCATTCGGAAACGGCATAGTAATGGATTACTGGATACTGTACGAAGGCAGAGAGAGTCTCTCAATGATAAGGATAGATGATGAAATAGATGCCTTGAAAAAAATGACTGAACTCTTAAAAGAGGGAACTGACATTTTGACAGGTATAGAAAATAAAAATGAAGAGCTTGAGTATCTTACAAATCTCGGACATTACATGACTTGTGTGGCTGAAACGGGAAAAAATGCAAAGAAGTGGCATTGTACAGTAACAAGACTCAAAGCGGAGAGCGACCGTAAAAAGTGTCTTGAATATGTAGAGGAATTAAGGAGAATTGCTGCAGAAGAAAAAGTAAATTGTGAAATGGCAATTCAATATGTTCAGAATGATTCAAGACTTGGTTGGGAGCCGAGTATGGAGTATCTTGGAGATGAGGAGCATATACGCTGGAAGTTAAAATATCTTGAACATGTTGTGGAGAATGAAATAACTATATTTGAAAAAAGCTCGAAAATATAATAATTATAAGGCAGAAACACATCGATTGTTTCTGCCTTATGCTTTAAAGGTTGTTATTTAAAAAGGTTTGTATTGTCTGTTGTGCATTTTCTTCATCCTCGCCTGATATAGTAACCTTTATTTCATCCCCTTGTTTAGCTGCGAGGCTCATAAGAGCAAATATTTTCTTTGCATCTGCCGTTTTTCCTTTTGTGGTAAAGGTGATTTCTGATTTAAACTTTTCAGCTTCTTTAACAAGCATTCCTGCAGGGCGTGCATGGATGCCGAGGTTGTCTTTAATAATATAAGTAAATTCCTTCATATAAATTTTTCCTTTCTGTCTGTAAATTTTTATAGCTTTACAAGTATATAATATGGAATGTATCAGAAAATATACCGAAAAAACAAAAAAATCAAATTTGTTTGACAACTTATATTGATTTATTTGGAAAAAAGTAGTATAATGTAAAAACATAATGATAAAATAGGAGGAGTAGCGGTGTCTAAAGGATACAGTATCAGAGTAAGAATTGGTGGAAGAACATTCAGTATTATCTCGGATGAAAAGCCAGAATACCTTACACAGGTTGCGGCGGCGGTGGATAGAAGTATATCCGGAATGCTTTCGTCAAATCCGAATTTGACATTTGAGCGTGCGGCAGTGTTGTCAGCTTTGAAATTTTGTGATGATTCTCAAAAAAACACTGAGTCTGTGCCTGTGAAAAAGGACAGTGCGGAGGATGACCGTTTAAGACAGCAGGTTGTTGAATATTCAAAGGAGCTTGAAAAGGCTACACAAAAACAAAAACAGCTTGAAAAAGAAATTAAAGAGCTAAAAACTCTGCATGAGACTAAAATGGCAGAGGTAAAAAAGGCCTATGATGCAAGAGAAATACAATTTCGTGAATACATAAATAAAATTAAGAATCAATAATGTAAAGGTTATATCCTTTACTAAAAAAGGGGGGCATATCCATGGAATTACTGGCACCTGCAGGCTCTTATGAAGCATTAAAGGCAGCAGTACACAGCGGAGCAGATGCGGTGTATATTGGCGGAAGTAAATTTTCCGCACGTGCTTCTGCTCATAATTTTGATAATGAAGAGCTTGAAAAATGGATTAAATATGCCCATCTGTATGGCGTAGATATTCATGTTGCGGCTAATACACTTATCAAGGAGAATGAAACCGGGGATTTTTTAGAGTATATAGGATATTTGAATAAGCTTGGTGCAGATGCGGTTATTATGCAGGATTTGGGTATGGCTGATGCAGTTCACAAAATGTTTCCTGATCTTGTACTTCACGCAAGTACTCAGCTTACTTGTGCATCAAAAGAGACGGCAATTGAACTTAATAAATTAGGTTTTTCAAGGATAGTTCTTGCGAGGGAGCTTGATAAAAAATCAATAGAGAACATAAAAAAGGCGGTTGACTGTGAAATAGAGATATTTGTTCATGGTGCAATATGCATGAGCTATTCGGGACAATGCTTAATGAGCAGTATGATTGGCGGCAGGAGCGGAAACAGAGGATATTGTGCACAACCATGCAGATTACCGTATAAATTGGAAAATAATGCAAATACTGTTAATAAGGGCTATTTATTAAGTCCTAAGGATATGTGTCTTGCAGAGCATATAGAGGAGTTATATAAAATTGGAGTTGATTCGCTAAAAATTGAGGGCAGACTCAAAAGGAGTGAATATGTGAGTACAGTTGTAGGTGTTTACAGAAAGCTTCTTGATGAGGTCAGAAAACCATATAGAGAAGAAATAAATGAGCTTATGAATGCTTTTAACAGAAGTGGGTTTACCGATGGATATTTTACATCAAAAAAGGGTATTCAAATGATGTCATACTCCAATCCTTCAAATGTTTCACAAAATAGCTTTACAGAGGATGCCATTGCAAGATGTACAAATGAGATAAAAAAAATTCCTGTTAGAATATCAGCAACGGTAAAAATGGGATGTCCTGTTGTCATAACCATATCAGATGGGGAGAATACAGCAAAGGCAACAGGAAATGCTTTGGCTGAATATGCGCAAAAGGTAAGCCTGAGTTATGAAAGACTTGAGCAACAATTAAAAAAGCTTGGAAATACTCCATTTATCTGTGATAATGCAGATATTTATATTGAGGATGACACGACAATAGCAATCGGAGAAATTAACAGTGTTCGACGTGAAGCAGTTGAAAAGTTATGCAAAGTACGAGAAGAAAGACAATCAGGAAAGGTGTGCAGTGCAGATTTAAACATTAAAGACAATAAGGTGGATGAACAGACTTTAACGGCGAGTGTAAGGACGCTGAAGCAGGCACAGTTATGTATAGAAAATGGAATAGAAAGGATTTATGCACCCATTAGCGTAATAAATAATCTGAAAACGAAAAGTGGGCTTGTGGCAATAACTCCTCCTGTTTCAAAAAGTGAACAAGTGGATTATAGTGCTGTACAGATAAATTCAATTGGTCAGAAAAAGGGAAGATATTTTTTAAATTACAGAATGAATGTAACAAATTCATACACCGTAAATTTATTTAAGGACGCACAGTGCGTAACACTTTCCCCTGAACTTACCATTAAAGAAATAACAAAAATTAAAAAGCCGTGCGATACGGAAATTATAGCCTATGGCAGAATACCGCTCATGACTTTTGAAAACTGCCCGCTTAAAGCGAATAACAGATGTAAAACCTCAGGTAATGCTTTAAAGGATAGAATGAATGAGGAATTTCCTTTGCTCTGTGGAGAGGGGTGTTTTTGCGAGCTGTTAAATTCGAAGCCAATTTATATGGCAGATAAAATCAGGGATTTAAAAAATACGGGGGTCAGATACCTGCGTCTTGATTTTACGATTGAGAGTTCAGAGGAATGTGAAAAGATAATTAAGGAATATAAAGCAGCTCTTTCGGGAGCGGCTATAGATAAACGAAAGGAAAATACTTTTACGAGAGGGCATTTTTATAAGCCTGTATTGTAAAGGAAGGAAATAATATGAATAAGCTAATTCTTGCTTCTGCGTCTCCGAGAAGACGTGAGCTTTTGGAGGGTTTGGGTCTTAGATTTGATATAATAGTGTCAAATGAAGAGGAAAAAACAGATAAGGAGCTTCCGCCTGAATTATATGTGGGCGAGCTTGCTCTCATAAAGGCTGCGGCAGTTGCAAAGCAGATAACAGACAGAAAAAAACAGATAATTATTTCAGCTGATACCATTGTATGTCTTGGTGATGAGATTTTAACAAAGCCAAAGGACAATGAGGATGCGTTTAATATATTAAAAAAGCTATCGGGCAAGACTCACTGTGTTTATACCGGAATATGTGTAATGAGATTGAGTGATGCATTAACAGTTACAAAAAGTGTGAAAACAGAGGTTGTTTTTAAAGAGCTTGATGATGAGACAATCAGAAAATATATCGGTACAGGAGAGTGTTCAGATAAGGCAGGAGCATACGGAATACAGGGCAAGGGTTCGGTTCTTGTTAAAGAAATTCATGGAGACTATTTTAACGTTGTCGGATTACCGTTAACTGTATTGTCTGATGTTTTAAAGGACGAATTTGACATAGATATTTTTGATAAGGAGCTAATGTATGAGTCTTAATAGTTTATTCGGGTTAAGTAAGGATATTGGTATAGATTTGGGTACTGCAAATACCCTTGTGCATCTTGGCGGTAAGGGTATAATTGTGAGAGAGCCGTCGGTTGTTGCAATAAGCAGCATTGATAAAAAGGTGCTTGCGGTTGGAAATTATGCTGATGAAATGCTTGGCAGAACACCTGAAAATATTGTGGTAATCAGACCGCTTAAAGACGGAGTTATTGCAGATTTTGAGATTACACGTGCGATGATAAGAGCGTTAATAAAAAAGGCTTGTGCAAACAAGATTTCAGTTGTCAAGCCAAGAGTAATTGTGTGTGTGCCTGCAGGGGTGACAGATGTTGAAAGACGTGCGGTTGAGGAGGCAGTAATGCTTTCAGGCGCAAAATCTGTGTCACTGATTGAGGAGCCTATGGCGGCGGCAATAGGTGCAGGCTTGCCGGTTGACAGACCTGTTGGCTCTATGGTGGTAGATATCGGAGGCGGTACAACGGAGGTGGCAATAATATCTCTTTGCGGTATAGTTGTATCTAAATCCATACGAGTTGCAGGTGATACATTGGATAATGCCATAGTCAGTTTTGTGAAGCATGAATATAACCTTTCGATAGGTGCAAAAACGGCAGAAGAAATAAAAATTGAGCTTGGTTCAGCATTACCATATGATGATGAAGGCTTTTATGACGTAAAGGGCAGAGACCTTGTGACAGGACTTCCCAAAAACGTTAAAATCTCATCAGCTCAGGTAAGAGATGCAATGGCAGAGGGTGTATATCAGATTATAGAAACAATTAAAGCAACACTTGAGAAAACTCCGCCCGAACTTGCATCTGATATAATAAATAACGGAATAACCTTAACAGGCGGCGGAGCAATGATAAAAAATCTTGATAAGCTTATTTATCAGATGACAGGAATACCTGTGAGGGTTTCAGAAAATCCGCTTGAGTGTGTTGCAATCGGAACGGGAATGGCATTGGAAAATGAGAAAATCTTAATGCGCTCCATGTTCTCACATTCGAGATAAGGGGGTATAAAATTGAGTTTTTTTAAGAAAAAGCTATGGCTTGTGTTTGTGCTTATTCTTGCTGTAACTGTTATATTTGCGGCTTTATCAAGAATGGGGAAAAATCCGCTATCAGATGCTGTGAATACTGTTCTGACACCTATACAGTCATCAGTTGCCAAAATCACACAATCGTTAGATAATGGTTTTGAATATCTTTCTGAAATGAAAGGATATAAGCAAAAGAATGAAGAGCTTGTAAGAGAAAACCGAGAGCTTACAGCACAGTTAAAGGATATAGATGAGTACAGAGAAGAAAATGAAAGATTAAAGCGTCTTTTAAAAATATCGGATGAAATGGCAGGAAGTCAGACAGTTGCGGCGAGGGTAGTGGCATACGATGATGATAATTGGTTTACCTATATAACAATAGATAAGGGCGAAAAACATGGAATAGAAGTATCCGATGCAGTTGTTACTGCTGACGGTCTTTTAGGTCAGATAGTTGAGGTTGGATATAACTGGGCAAAGATTTCAACAGTCATAAATCCTGAAAGCTCAGCCGGAGTCAGGATTGTAAGAAATGGTGAGATTGGTATTGCTGAGGGGGATGTAAAGCTTTCTAAGATAAACAGATGCAGACTTGGATACCTTATATCAAATGCATCGGTAATAGCGGGTGATATTCTTGAAACCTCAGGCCTTGGCGGAATTTATCCGCCGGGAATAAAGGTAGGAAAAATTACAGATGTACGTAAGGATAATATGGGTAGACTCGATTATGCTGAAATTGAACCATTTATAGACTTTAATAATTTATATGAGGTTGTTGTTATAACACAATGGTCGCTTCAATCTGATATGGAGGAGAGTGAAGCGCAACAGAATGTCGATAATGTTGAAAATGTCGGCTGAAGGGAGAAAGATAAGTGAGCAAGTTAAGGCTAATTCTTTGGGTTGGTATAATTACAGTTTTTGAAACAGTTTTATCAAGGTACATAAGTATAGGAAGCATATTTCCCGATATACTCTTCACCTTTGTTTTGTGCTACGCACTTTCAGAAAGCAAGCCTGTAAGCATTATGGGAACAGCAACGGTTTGCGGTATAATTGCCGATTGTATGAGCGGAAGAATTTTTGGTAATTATCTTGCAGTGTATATTATTTGTGCCGTAGGAATTTTCATATTGCGTGATTTTATATATAAGGAAAGCTTTTTAGTTGCGTTATTACTTGTGTTTATGGCAACAATATTCGGGAAAAGCATATTTTATCTGATAAATATAAGCATTTTAAAGCAGACAGGATACATATATTCACTAATTGAAATTATTGTGCCTGAAGCGGTTTATAACACTGTTATATCAGCATTACTTTTTCCGTTTGTTAAGAAAAGCTTTGTCAGAAAGGTAGGTACATTCAGATGAACGATTTTAAAAACAGATTAGTGGTGATATCTGTTGTGCTTAGTTTTGTGATGATTGCCTTGTTCATGGGCTTATTCAATTTGCAGATAATTAATGGTGAAGAATACAGTGCTCAATCAGAGGGCAGAATAAGCGCTAAGGTTACAAAGAAAGCTCCGCGAGGTGAAATACTTGACCGAAATGGTGAGCTTCTTGTGTCTAACAGAGAGGGATACTCTGTTATGCTGCAAAAAACAATTAGCACATCAGATGAAATTAACAGAAAATTTTTAAATATAATAAATGTACTTGAAAAATACGGATATAGCTATATTGACTCGTTGCCCATAACAAACTATCCGTATGAGTATAGCTTTAATGATGATAACAATAATGGCAGTAATGATGATGAAAGACAAAAATGGTTCTCAGAACGAACAAAAATAACAGAGGATATGAGTGCCGAGGCTGCTATGAGCATATATTGTGATGTGGTCTACAAAATATCGGATGAATATACCAATGAGGAAAAGAGAAAAATTGCAGGTATCAGATATGACTCGGAAATTAACGGATTTTCTATATCTCAACCATTTAAAATAGCTGAGGATATAGGACTGAATGTTGTAACAGAGTTAAAGGAGAGACAAAACGAGTTTGAAGGTGTACTTATCACAGAAGAGTATTACCGTAATTACGAGCAAAAGGACATTGCGGCACATATCGTTGGTGGAATAGGCAAGATGAATGCAGAGGAATATGATATATATTCGGATAAAGGCTATGGCTACAATGATATGATAGGAAAACGTGGTGTTGAAAAGCTTTTTGAGGAATATTTAAGAGGTAGTGACGGGTTAGATGTTGTAGGTCTTGAAACAGGAGATAATTCTGATGAAAAGTCACAGCAGGCAGTACCGGGGCATTATGTTATGCTTACTATTGACTCTGAACTGCAGAGAACCTGTGAGCAATCACTTGGAAAGTGGATAAATAAAATTGCTGAGGAAGGGAAAAAAAGAGAGGACAATAACGGGGCAGATTCAAACGCAGGTGCGGCAGTAGTTATTGATATTAAAAATGGAGATGTTCTTGCCTGTGCGTCTTATCCAAGCTTTGACCCCGAAACCTTTAATTCTAATTATAATGAGCTTGCACAAAATCCAAGCAATCCGATGTGGAACAGAGCGTTGAACGGAACATATACGCCCGGCTCAACATTTAAGCCTTTGGTGGCAGTTGCTGCACTTGAAACAGGTATTGTTGGATTAAATGAAATAGTCGAGTGTGAGGGTGTTTATACCTTTTATGAAGATTATCAGCCGAAATGTTGGATTTGGTCGGACAGAAAGCAAACACATGGAGAGATTAATATAACAAAAGCAATAGAGCATTCATGTAACTATTTCTTTTATGAAATGGGAAGAAGGCTTGGTATTGATACAATAGCTCAATTTGCAGGTAATTTCGGACTTGGAGAACCGACAGGAATAGAGTTAGGTGAAGAAAAAGGAAATATGTCGAGTAAGGAGTATAAGAAGAAGATTGCAACAAATGACTATGACAAGACATGGTATGCAGGAGACACTATCCAGGCGGCAATAGGACAATCTTATTCGTATTTTACTCCTATACAGCTTGCAAACTATATATCTGTAATAGCAAATGGTGGTATAAGATATAAAACACATATATTAAAAAGTGTTCATTCATCTGTTGACGGAAGCGTGATTTATAAACCTGAACCTGAGGTTATAGGAAAAATAGATATAAGGCCGGAAAACTTAAATGCAGTTAAGGCAGGTATGCTTGGTGTTGTGGACGAAGGTTCAGCAAGTGCCATATTTGCTGATTATAAGGAAAAAATAGGCGGTAAGACAGGAACTGCGCAAATAGGAAAAAATAAATCAAATAATGCTCTGTTCGTTGCGTTTGCACCGTTTGATGAGCCTGAGATAGCGGTTGCTGTTGTTATAGAAAGAGGTGTAAAGGGAGCAAATGCTGCAAATGTAGCTAAGGATATTTTCGATAAATACTTTGAAAAATCTGATATTTCCTTTGAAAATGTAAATATTGGAGAATTATTACCATAAATTTCACAAAAATGTATTTACAAATTGAATTTTTTTTGTTATAATAAATACATTGATGCAGAGATAGGAGGGCTTTTTGGATGAATATAGCATTTATTGCGCATGATATGAAGAAAGAATTAATGGTACAATTTTGTATTGCCTATAAGGGAATTTTGAACAAGCATAATTTGTTTGCAACCGATGCGACAGGTAAACTTATAATTGAAAATACAGGAATGGATGTATTCAGATTTTTACCAGGACATCAGGGTGGCGACCAACAGATTGGTGCTCGTGTTGCATACAATGAAATAGACATGGTGTTCTTTTTCAGAGACCCAAATACCAAGGAGGCCCATGAGCCTGACATAATGAATTTGTTAATGCTTTGTGATATGCACAGTATCCCTATAGCAACCAATATTGCTACAGCAGAGGTACTTATACATGGTCTTGAACGTGGAGATCTTGAGTGGAGAGAAATACTGAATTCTAAAAATTAATAATTGTAATATAATAGGCATATCACGGTTGTGATATGCCTTAAATATTTAAATGGAGTGATAATATGAAATACGGCTTGGCATTGGGCGGCGGAGGAACAAAGGGAGCCTATCATATAGGAGTATGGCAGGCACTGATGGAAATGAATATTGAAGTTTCAGCAGTTACAGGAACATCCATAGGCTCTATTAACGGTGCGATTTTTGCACAGGGTGATTGGGAATTGGCAAAAGAATGGTGGACGAGTATTGATATATCGGATATTATAGAGACATCAGAGCTTGGTGAGGTGGGTGATAATATACTTGATATAAAAAATTTAAAGTCGGTTGCTACTGCAATATATAAAAATGATGGACTTGAAGCCGCTCCGCTCAAAAATCTTCTTGAAAGGCTGATTGACGAGGATAAAGTAAGAAATTCAAAAATGGAGTTTGGTCTTGTAACATATTCACTTGATAAGCTGGAGGGTGAGGAATTATTTATTGAGGATATTCCAAAAGGAAAGCTTGTGGAATTTTTAATGGCAAGTGCGTCTATGCCTGGACTTAAAAAGACAGTGATTAACGAAAAAAAATATATAGACGGAGCTGTGGTTAATAATATTCCGTCAAATATGCTGATTAACAAGGGAATAAAGAATATAATTACGGTAGATGTTGGCGGAGTGGGAGTTGTAAAGGGAGTGGAGACTCCGGGAGTAAATCATATTAAAATTAAATTCAGTGAGAATGTTATAGGGCATCTTGATTTTTCCAAAGAAGCAATTGATAAAATGATAAAGATGGGATATTTTGATACATTAAGGGCATTTTCAAGAATAGAAGGCTCCATTTATGCCTTTAATATTTCAGATTATCATAAATCAAGAATTAAGTATAGTGAGGATATAATATATGGTATAGAAAGAGCCGCAGAAATATTGTGTATAGATAAATATAAGCTGTACAGATTTGATGATTTAAAAAATACTGTTGTAAATACTTTGGTGAGGGAAGTGAATAATTATGACAGTGAAGAAACTAAGCCATTTTTTGCAGAGGGAATTAAGATTGATGAGAGACAATTGCTTGTTAAGATTATAAAACATATTAAAAATAAAAAGCTTGATGAACTTTCTAATAAGATATTTAAAGGTATAATGGGAGAAATTTATAATGCGGCTAATGCTATTGTGTATTTTGAAAGCTAAAAAAGTGTCGGATTCGTTATGAATCCGACACTTATATTTTATAGTGATAATTTTAGGTCATCTTCGCCTATCCACTTTTTCTTTCTGAATGGTATGCTGATAAGCCATGTAATAACTGCAGGAAGAATAAAGGAAATAAGGATAAGACCGAGCCAATCAAAGCCTGTAATAGATGCCTTTATACCATTTGTAATATCGTTTACCCAACCTGTATAAACTCCTATTTGTCCGACAAGACCGCAAGTCCCCATACCTGATGAAACTGCCGCTCCGTTCATTTCAAGCTTAAATATGCAAGTAGCAATAGGACCTGTTATAGCTGATGTAATAATAGGAGGAAGCCATATTTTTGGGTTTTTTACAATATTACCCATTTGCAACATGCTTGTACCAATACCCTGAGCAACAAGACCGCCTACCTTGTTTTCCTTATAGCTCATAACGGCAAAGCCTACCATCTGAGCACAACAGCCTGCCAATGCTGCACCGCCTGCAAGACCTGTGAGACTCAGGGCTGAACATATAGCCGCACTGCTTATTGGAAGTGTGAGAGCTATGCCCACAATAACGGAAACAAGAATTCCCATAATAAACGGCTGTTGTTCGGTAGCCCACATAATAGCCTGTCCGACAGAGCTTGCCACATTTCCGATAAATGGTGCAATTGCAATTGACAATAATACGCCGATAACTATTGTTACAAAGGGGGTTACTATAATATCGACCTTTGTTTCCTTGCTTACCGCCTTACCGCATTCTGCACTGATTATTGCAATAATTAAAACAGCAAGAGGACCGCCTGCACCGCCAAGCTCATTTGATGCCATACCTACCGCAAGGAGTGAGAATAAAACCAATGCAGGGGCTTGAAGTGCATAGCCTATGGCAACTGCCATAGCAGAGCCTGTCACAGATTTTGCAAAGTTACCAATTTGAACAAGAGTTTCAATGCCCGTCTGTGTTCCTATTGTGGAAATAATTGTTCCTATCAGCAGTGAGGCAAAAAGACCTTGTGCCATCGCTCCCATTGCGTCAATAAAATAACGTTTGAAAGAAAATTCAATATTTTTTCTTTTTAAAAAGCTTTTCAT
>JAFQNU010000021.1 GCA_017420825.1 Clostridia bacterium | reverse complement strand
ATATGGCAAAAAACGGTGGCGGAAGTATTATAAACATATCCTCTGTAGGCGGACTTATTCCAGATATTTCACAAGTAGCATATGGGACAAGTAAGGCTGCTATTAATTATCTTACTAAACTGATAGCCGTACACGAAGCAAAAAACAATATTCGCTGTAATGCAATCTTACCAGGGATGACTGCGACCGAAGCTGTAGAAAAAAATCTTACAGAGGGATTCAGAGAACTGTTTATGCGTCATATCCCATTTAAGCGTATGGGTACACCTGAAGAAATTGCAGCAGCAGCAGTTTACTTTGCATCAGATGATTCTGCTTATACCACGGGGCAAATACTGACTGTTTCAGGCGGTTTTGGATTAGCAACGCCATTATATGGAGATTTATCAGACAAATTAAACCGAAGATAGAGAAAAACACAGACGGAGTATAATTTATCCATCTGTGTTTTTTGTTGATTTTTTCTGCACCCGTGGTATAATAAAACAAATGCAGATTCAACAAAAATTAAAAAGGAACTCGATTAGAGATCCTTTTCATAATTTGGTAAGTTTTTAAATATCCCCATTTATTCTGGTTTTTTATTCGTAAAATTTTATACTATAAATGTAAAATAGGTTACAACCGCAATAGCAAGAACAATTCTGTAAATACCGAACACTTTAAAATCATGAGTTCTGACATAGTTTACAAGGAATTTTACTGCCAATAGAGAAACAATATAGGCTATTGCCATGCCTACAAGAAGTAGTCCCCAGTCTCCTGATTGCATCACATAATCATTTGTTACGAGCTTTAAAAGACTTACACCAAACATTACCGGTATTGCAAGGAAAAAGGAAAATTCAGCCGCAATTTCTCTTGACGTTCCCAACAACATTGCACCAAGTATTGTTGAACCTGAACGTGATGTTCCGGGAATTATTGAAAGCATTTGAAATGCACCAATTAGTATGGCGGTTTTATAAGACATCTGATTTATCGAATTAATTTTCATGCTATCAGATGACTTGTTTTTTTCTATTAAGATAAACAGTATGCCGTAAATTAACAGTGTTGCACTGATTATGTACGGGTTTTCGAATTTTTCCATAAAGTCATTTAATAACAAGCCTGCAACAGCGGCAGGGATACAAGCAACGATAACCTTAAACCACATCTGCCAGGTATCATTCTTTTCCTGTGTAGATTTTGAAGGGGAGAATGGGTTAAGCTTTTTAAAATAAAGTGTTGCTATTGCCAATATTGCACCAAGCTGTATTATATATATATATACATCGGTGGTTAAAAAACCACTGTTTGTATTAGTAAACGAATTAAACAAAATCATGTGTCCTGTGCTTGATATCGGAAGCCATTCTGTTATACCTTCAATTATTCCGAGAAGTATTGATTTTATAAATTCAATAATATCCACTCATCTATTCCTCCAAAGATTTTTTTACAAATTCGCACAGTAAGTCGGCTGACTTTTCAAGACCTAAAATTCCTGTGTTTATGCACATATCATAGTTGGAAACATTTCCCCAATCCCTGTTTGAGTAGTAGTTATAATAAGATTTTCTCGATTTTTCAATTTTATTTATTCTGTCCTTTGCCTTGTCACGAGGGAGGTCGTATTTATGAGATATTCGATCAATTCTCTTTTCCTTATCAGCATATACAAAAAGGTGTATGCAATGCTCTTTACTGTCACGTAAAACGTAATCAGCACAACGTCCTACAATTACACATGACCCTTTTTCGGCAAGTCCTTTAATGATTTCGCTTTGTGTTATGAAAAGCTTATCATTAATAGGCATTTCATATTGTAGGGGAGAGTGAATAAATCTCAAGTCTGAACCTGTAACCAATGTATATAAAAGGCTTTTTGTTGCTTTTTCATCAACTGCCTTTAAAATATCCTTATGCATATTGTTTTTTTCAGCAGCCATTGTAACAAGCTCTTCGTCATAAAATTCTATGCCAAGCTTCTGGGCAAGAATTTGACCAAGCTCTCTGCCGCCGCTTCCGTACTGCCGTCCGATTGTAATAATTGTGTTCATAACTATTCCTCCTGTTTTTGATATAATTTCTTATATATATTTATTCCTTTATTCACTTTTTCGACATATTTCTCCGTTTCCGGGAAAGGTATATAATCAAGAGTATTACCTGTTTTCGAATACCTTGAATCTGAAAGCCATCTGTTTACATTTCCCATTCCGGCATTGTATGCGGCAAGTGCAAGCGATGTGTTACCTTTGTAATAATCGGTCAGGTATTTTAAGTAATAACAACCCATATTTATGTTGATTTGCGGATTATTTAAATCTTCATATTTAAAATCAGTATCAAGCTTTTCTGATATCCAAAGGGCAGTATCATCTGTAATTTGCATAAGACCTCTTGCAAATCCGGAATGTGCATCATATATGTAATTGCTTTCAGCTTTAATCAGTGACATAACAAGATATTTGTCAAGCTCATATTTGTTGCTGTATTCTATAATGTATTCCTCATATCTCAATGGATACAGAATTTTAAAGACAAGCTGTGAGCCTTTGCTTACAACAAAGGTAATAACAGCAATAACCGTTATGAAATAAATTAAACGTCTGTGTCGTCTTTTCAAAGCTTACTCCTTAAATCTTTAATAATTTTTTTGACCTGTGAGGATAAGTCCTCACTGTTGGTATTATTATACACTATATAGTCTGATTTTTCAATATAAAACGTGTCATCTTTTTGAGATTTTATTCTATTTGTTGCATTAATATGCGAAATATTGTCACGTTTTACTATTCTTTTTATTCGTTCCTCTTTGTCTGCAATTACAGACAGAAGATAATCGTATGAGATTCCGCTCTCGATTATTACTGCTCCGTCTATTCCAAGAATATCCTTTGAATAGTCGCCAATGTATTCATCTACATATTCAGCTATGTATTTATGTGTGATATTGTTGAGAATTTTTAGCTTTTCAGAATCTGAAAACACTGTTTCGGCGAGCTTGGAGCGGATAAGTGTGCCGTCAGTGTTGAGATAGTCTTCACCAAATTCCTTACATATCTCATTTAAGGCAGGCTTGCCAGGCTCAACAATAAGCCTTGCAACCTTGTCGGTATCTATGACATCTATGCCTTCTGCACGAAAAATGTCGCTTACGGTGGTTTTTCCGCAACCGCTTCCGCCTGTTATCGCAAGAACAATCATTCCAAGCACTCCTTTATATATTTTGCTCTTTTTATCAGAGCATCTTTTTTGTTTTCTGTTTCTTCTGTTATTACAAGCTCAAGTAACTTTTTTAAAATATATCCGATTTGTTTGCCTGAGGCAAAATCTGACAAATCGTTTCCGTTAATATCAAGCTGTGAAATAGAACAGCAAAGATTTTTTTCTTTTATATTTTGTAATTGTCCTATTTCTTCTTTTAAATTTCTCAACGACAGTATATCGTAAACTGTTTCATAACCATAAATGCTTATTAAATGTCTTAAATGAGAAGTATCGGGTCTGATTTCAATATCACGATTAAGAACAATCCTGCAGGTACGCAGTACCGTTTTTTTATCAAATTTCAGATTATGCAATATTGAGCTTAACGTATCAGTGCAGTCGGAATAATAAGCGGCAAGCCTGTGTGAAAGGTTTTTCTCAAGAGTTGTTACAATTCCTGTAAATGAATGTGAAGGTTTTCCAAAAGTACATTCAAAAATGTCAGAATATTCCAAATATGTGCTAATGTTATCCGAAAGCAAAATCTTTTCAAATTCTGAACGTATTCTCTCAACTGCAATATTTTTTAAAAACTCCTTATTTTTTGATATGCTTTTGCTTGTTTTATCTTCTATTTCAAAGCCGAGCACTGCAGAAAAACGCAATGCTCTCATTATGCGCAAAGCATCTTCACCGAAACGCTTATCAGGCTCTCCTACGCAACGTATAATTTTATTTTTAATATCATTATAACCATTAAATGGGTCGATAAGTCCTTCTTCGGGGTGATATGCAATCGCATTTACAGTAAAATCACGTCTTTTTAAATCCTCATGTAAATCCGATACAAACTCAACATTATCAGGACGGCGATTGTCGTGATATTCACCGTCTATACGAAAGGTTGTAACTTCATATGGAACATGATTTACAATAACAGTTATTGTACCATGCTTTTCTCCGATTGTAAGAGTTTTATAATCTGAAAAAATGCTTATAATCTCTTTTGGTGAGGCACTTGTGCATATATCCCAGTCTTGCGGAACTTTATTCATCAATGAGTCACGAACACAACCGCCTACGGCATATGCATTAAAACCATTTTGATTAAGACGTGATATTATTAATTCCACATCATGTGGCATTTCTATTATCATTTTGCATCATACCAGCTGTAACCGCTAGCTGTGTCTGCTTTAAGCGGAACACTTAGCGTTACTGCATTTTCCATTTCTTCCTGAAGTAATTTTTTAACTACATCAAGTTCATTTTTTGGTGATTCTATAATAAGCTCGTCATGTACCTGTAAAATCAGACGAGACTGCAGATTATCAGTCTTTAAGCGGTTGTGTACTCTTACCATTGCAAGCTTTATAATATCTGCTGCAGTTCCCTGAATAGGTGTATTCAGGGCAACTCGTTCGCCAAAGGCGTGAATGTTGTGATTTGTGGATTTAAGCTCGGGTATATAACGAATTCTGTTCATCATTGTTTTAACATATCCGTTTAATTCGGCTTCTTTTTTTATACGCTCCATATACTCACGAACACCGCTGTATTTTTCAAGGTATCCTGAAATATATGCTTTTGCTTCCCTGACAGGGATTTTTAAATCCTGTGAGAGACTGTATTCTCCTATTCCATATACTATACCGAAATTTACTGCCTTTGCACTGCTTCGTTGTTCGGGAGTAACCTCATCACAGGGAATACCAAGCACCTGAGAGGCGGTTACTGTGTGAATATCCTCGTTGTTTTTGAATGCGTCAATCATGGTTTTGTCCTGTGCGATGTGTGCAAGAACACGCAGTTCAATCTGAGAGTAATCGGCGTCTACAAGAATATGTTCATTGTCTTTGGCAATAAACATTTTTCTTAATTCTCTTCCTAATTGTGTTCTGACAGGTATGTTTTGCATATTTGGTTCTGTTGAGCTTATTCTGCCTGTTACCGTTACAGTTTGTTTAAACTGTGAATGAATTCTTCCTGTATCGGGGTTTATAACTGCTGACAGACCATCGCAGTATGTGTTTTTCAGCTTTGTGAGCTGTCTGTACTCTATCAGAAGCTCAATTATCGGGTGTTCAGCTCTTAACTTTTCTAATACATCTATATTCGTTGAGTAGCCTGTTTTTGTCTTTTTTCCTGATTTTAAGCCAAGCTTTTCAAAAAGTATAGGACCTAACTGTTTGGGGGAATTAATATTAAATTCCTCTCCTGCATATTCGTAAATTCCTGCGATAAGCTCTTCTATACGAACATTTAGCATTTTCGAAAATTCATTTAAGCTGTCCTTGTCAATTTTAATTCCTGATATCTGCATATCGGCAAGTACGCTTACAAGAGGTAGCTCGATATCATAATAAAGCTGTTCGCAATCTATCTTTTTCAGATTTTCAGAAAGTATCAATGATAATGGCTTTATCGCAAGAGCTTTTTTACAAATAATCTCAAAATCATCTGTGCTGTCCTCATCAAAAAGGGAAAGTTGCTTTGGTGATGAAACAGCAGATAAGTCAATACCGAGGTATTCAAATATAAGTGATTCTATTGTGTATTCTGATTTTGCCGCATTTATAAGATATGCGGCAATTTCTGTATCAAATGCTATATTTTTAAGCTCAAAAATATCATGTGTTTTTACAATGACATCCTTTATTCCTGTGCTAATGAGCCTTATATTTTCATTTTCGAATAAATTCTTGATGAGGGAAAGGCAATCTTTATCATGTGCATCAACACAAACAGCCTTTTTGCCGAGAGCTAATGCAATACGTGATAAGATGTTGCCATCAAATTCGCACATAAAGCTGACCTCATCACCTATTTTTGAAATGAAGTCTGAAAGCTCATTAGCATTCTGTATTTGCTTGAAAGATGTTCCCTCATAAATGTCAATCACTTTTTTTTCTGCTTCCTGTGAGGGAGATAGATTGAGCTTTTTTATAATGCTGTTAAGATTTAGCCTGTTCAGTATATCAAAAGCCTCGCCTGTTGTAAAATTATCGGGTGAGAAGGAGCAGTCCTCAAGGTCAAATTCTATTGGAACGTCACGGACAATCGTTGCAAGTGTTTTACTCATAAATGCAGACGCCTGTCCTGCCTTTAATTTATTGAGCATTGCACCTTTTAAGTCAATTTCATCTATATGGTCATATATATATTCAATTGATTTATATTTTTCAATCAAAGAAATAGCTGTTTTTTCGCCAATTCCAGCAACTCCGGGAATGTTATCCGATGCATCACCCATTAACGCCTTTATATCAATAAACTCTGTCGGGGTTACGTGATATCTTTCCAAAACAGCATTGCTGTCATAGTAGGTTGTTTCGTTTACACCGCTTTTTGTAACGGTTAGAATTACCTTGGTTTTGTCTGTGGCAAGCTGAAGGTCGTCCTTATCTCCTGTTGCTATAAAACATTCAATACCGCCCTCATCACAAATTTTTGAAACCGTACCGATAATGTCATCAGCTTCATAACCTTCAAGTTCATAGCTTTTTATTCCCATTGCCTTCAAGATATCCTTTGAAATAGGCATCTGTACTCTCAATCCGTCAGGCATTGGCTTTCTTTGAGCTTTGTAGCCGTCAAACATTTTGTGACGAAATGTTGGCGACTTTAAATCGTATGCAGTACATATATAGTCGGGATTTACCTCTTCTATGAGTTTAAAGAGAGTGTTTAAAAATCCGTATATTGCATTGGTGGGTGTACCGTCCTTTGCAGACAGGTATCTTATTCCGTAAAAAGCCCTGTTTATTATACTGT
>JAFQNU010000165.1 GCA_017420825.1 Clostridia bacterium | reverse complement strand
GTGTCCCAATCAGCTTCTGTTGCAGTGGATAGATTGGGAACTATTTTAAGACATTCCCCGCAAGCTCTGATTTCTACATTGTTTTCGGCAAGCTTTGATGAAATTACGGGTAAAAATTCAGATGCAATTTTTTTATCAATCAACAGGGTTTCAACTGCATTACATACAGAAGGTCGGCTAATCTTGGCGTTCATTACTATATCTTCTGCCATATTCATATCACATTCGCCGTCAACGTATATGTGACAGTTTCCGGCGGCGGTTTCAACAACAGGTACAGTTGCATTTTCTACAACGGAACGTATAAGTCCCTGACCGCCTCTTGGGATAAGCATATCTATATAACCGTTCATTTTCATGAGCTTAGTTGCTGTATCTCTTGAAGTATCCTCAATAATATTTAGAGCACCTTCCGGAATGGATGCACTGTAAGCAGCCTCCTGCATTATTTTCATGAGCATAATATTTGAGTTTATAGCCTCACTTCCGCCTCTTAAGATAACCGCATTTGATGTTTTTAAGCAAAGGACTGCTGCATCAACCGTCACATTCGGACGAGCCTCATAGATTATCCCTATAACTCCCATAGGCACCTGCATCTGACTTATTTTAAGACCGTTGGGACGTGTCCACTCGCTTATTTTTTCACCAATCGGGTCATCGAGACCTGCAACCTGTCTCACTCCGTCAGCAATATCCTCAATGCGTTTTTTTGTAAGAGTAAGTCTGTCAAGCATTGCAGATGAAATACCTTTTTCCTGTGCGTTTTTAATGTCAATTGCATTTTGTGTAATAATTTCGTCGCATCGTTCAATAAGTGCATCGGCAATTTTTAGGAGAGCATTATTTTTTTGATCGGTTGTAAGCAGAGCAAGCCCTCTGGCGGCTTGTTTAGCAAGAGTACCCTTTTTTAAAAGTTCTTCTGTCATGTTAACTCGCCTTTCTTATCAACTTTCAGATGGATGTGATGGATGGTTTTTAGATACAAAAAGTGTACCAACCTCTTTTCCATCCAATATATCATAAAGAGCGGATATGTTATTTCCGTTTGTTATAATCATGTTTATACCGTCATTTGTTGCTCTCTCCGCAGCATCAAGCTTTGTTACCATTCCGCCTGTACCTCTTTTTGTTCCTGCACCGCCTGCGGTGGTTCTGACCTCGTCTACATCATAAACAACTGGAATAATTTTTGCGTCCTTGTTTGTGTGCGGATCACAATCATAAAGACCATCAATGTCCGAAAAGAGAACAAGCAGATCTGCGTTCACAAGACTTGCAACAAGTGCAGATAAATTATCATTATCACCAATTTCGATTTCATCAGTTGAAACAGTGTCGTTTTCATTTACGATAGGAATGATACCCATTTCAAGCAGTGCGTTAAAGGTTGCCTGGGTATTTCTTTTACGTCTTGGAATTGCAATATCGTCCTTTGTAAGAAGGATTTGAGCAACTGTGTTATTATAATCTGAGAACATTTTATCGTACAGATACATTAACTCGCATTGCCCGACTGCCGCAAGAGCCTGTTTCTTGTTTGTGTCATCGGGACGTTCGCTAAGACCAAGCTTTCCAACAGCTATTCCTATTGCTCCCGAAGAAACGAGAATAATATCTTTTCCGCTGTTGTGCAGGTCTGAGAGTACACTTGCAAGCGTATCAATTCTCTTTAAATTCATTTTACCTGTGTCGTATGTAAGGGTTGAGGTGCCAACCTTAACCACAATTCTTGATGATTTTTTTATATCTTCATAGAGTGAAATCATTTTTTGTTCTTCTCCTTGTCATTTGTTGTATAAATCAGCTTTGAAATTGTTGATGTTATGTCATAGTTATTGTATGCGGCAAGATATCCGAGGAATGACGCAATAAAAGGAAATACGGCAACTATAACATATCCATATATATTCATAAAACCATCCTCAAGACCGATAAAGGCATTGAAAGGAAATGTCCACATCATGAAGAGAATGTTATTGATATACCCTTGAGCAGAGTACAAAAGTGAATTAATAGTCATATATTTCCAGGTTACAAGATAGAGTAGATATAACAATATACTAACAACCAATAGTCCGATAGGGAGAAGAAGCCCTTTGAATTTGTATGGTTGTTCCTGTGTAAACGATTTTTTATCCCTGTGACAAACATCAACTGCCGCATTGTATATTGAAAAGAAATAGATTACGGTAGCAATTGATGAGTATATTACCGAGCCAATCTCTGAAGCAACCACACCGGCAAAAACAAATATGCCGAGAAAAAATAACATTGCACTGCTGTACAGATGAGTATAAATCAATTTTGTTATTTGCTGAAAAGTTACGTATTTTGACATTATTAAATATCCTTTCTTTCTAAAGTAACCACACGCTGAGCTCTCTGTTCTGAGATTGTAGGGGTTTGTTTTTTTCTTTTTTTACTGCTCTTGATGATGATGAGTTTATATCAAATATTTTACACACTCTTGTTTTTGCGAGATTTGATTTTGAGGTTGTACACTCAAGAATAATTCTTTTATCCTCATAAGACAATTCCTTTTTATTTTTTGAAAAAGCAAAAAGAATGTAGGCTTTTAACTCTCTGTCAGACAAAGCAGCATAATCATCATGGAAAAATACAGGAGTTCGGTTGTTTATAATGTTATCAATTCCAAAGTTTCTTTCTATATAGTCGGTTGAACAGTATAACTTACCATTTGTGTATTCTCCAAGACTTGTTATGAACGAATTTTTAGAGTGCAGGAAAATAATACAATTGCCAATATCTTCAATGCTTTCAAGCGGTTCACTTATAAACCTGTCATAGAAAAGCTCGCCTGTTGTTAAATATGTACGGTTATGATAGCGTGCAAAACAAGTAAGAAATGGCTTTATTACAGAATTCACATTGCCGTTTGTTTTAAAGACAAGATGAACTGATTTTTCTTCAAGTCTATAAGCGTAAAGCTCTGAATTATAGAAATATTTTATAAGTGCATTAAAAAAGAAATCGGTATCATTCTCTGATACAAACAGCCTTTTTTTGCTGCGGGCAATTATATGATAAACGCCTGTCGAGCTTGCTTTTCGGCTTGTTCTTGGCATGATAGTTCCTGCCTCCCTTCTTAAAATATTCCAATTATATTATATCAGTTTATGACAAAATTTGCAATAAAGTCACATAATTTTAATATTTCCTTAACCGTACAGTAATTAATATGTCCCTAAACGGATAATATTCAATAATTAAGAAAAAATTAACAAAATACTGTTGACTTTATTTTTTTGATATACTACAATAAATATATTACAGTTAATGGAGGTCAATTATATGCTTAAAAATCTTTTTGCATGTGTTGGTAAATATAAAAGGGTATCACTGCTTGCTCCTATATTTGTCACATGCGAGGTAATACTTGAGGTTATAATACCTTATCTTATGGCATTTATCATAGATAAAGGGATAGATGCAGGGAATATGGGAGAAATTGTGAAATACGGCATAATACTTGTTTTAGCAACGGTTATCTCGCTTATGTTCGGTGCATTGTCGGGTTCATGTGCGGCAAAGGCTTCGGCAGGCTTTGCAAAAAATCTGCGTCAGAAAATGTTTTATAAGTTGCAGGATTTTTCGTTTTCTAATATAGATAAGTTTTCAACGGCAAGTCTTGTTACTCGTCTTACAACAGATGTTACCAATCTGCAAAATGCGTATCAGATGATAATAAGAGTGGCAGTAAGAAGTCCGTCAATGCTTATATTTTCACTTATTATGGCGTTTCGTGTGAACAAATCACTTTCACTTATTTTTCTGGTTGCACTGCCAATTCTGGGAGCAGGATTGTATTATCTCATGACGCACGCACACCCTATCTTTGAATATGTATTCAAGGTATATGACAAGCTGAATAATGTTGTACAGGAAAATTTAAGAGGAATGCGTGTTGTTAAATCCTTTGTAAGAGAGGATTACGAGAGAAAAAAGTTTGAAGATGTTTCAGGTGTTATATATGAAAAGTTCACAAAAGCGGAGAAGCTTTTGGCATTTAATGCACCTCTTATGCAGTTTACTTCTTATGGATGTATGCTTCTTATTTCATGGTTCGGAGCAAGGCTTATTGTGACATCGGGAGCAACTGCAATGACAACGGGTGAGCTGACAAGTCTTTTTTCATATACCATGCAGACCTTGATGAGTCTTATGATGCTTTCCATGATATTTGTTATGCTCACCATTTCAAAGGCATCAGCAGAGAGAATTAATGAGGTCATAATTGAGGAAGCTACCGTAAAAAATCCTGATGAACCTGTTTTTGAAGTGAAAAATGGTGACATCGAGTTTTGTGATGTATGTTTTTCATATAATAAGAAGCCTGTTTTAAAGAATGTAAATTTAAGTATTAAAACGGGTGAAACAGTAGGGGTTATAGGCGGAACAGGAAGTGCAAAGACAACACTGGTACAGCTTATACCAAGAATATATGATATTACTTCGGGTTGTGTAAAGGTTGGCGGTGTTAATGTTTGTGATTATGATATTGAATCACTTCGCAATGAGGTCGCAATGGTATTACAGAAAAATGTACTTTTCTCGGGAACAATTAAAGAGAATTTAAGATGGGGAAAAGAGGATGCAACAGATGAGGAAATGAAAAGAGCTTGTATTCTTGCACAGGCAGACAGTTTTATTTCAGAATTTTCCGATGGCTATGATACCTACATCGAACAGGGCGGTGTAAATGTATCGGGCGGACAAAGACAAAGACTATGTATTGCAAGAGCATTGCTAAAGAAGCCGAAAATACTTATCCTTGATGACAGCACAAGCGCTGTTGATACAAATACGGATGCACTGATTAGAAAGGCGTTCAGAGAGGAAATCCCCGATACTACAAAAATAATAATTGCACAAAGAATTTCTTCTGTGTCTGATGCTGATAAAATAATTGTTATGAATAATGGTTGTGTGGATGCTGTCGGAACACATGAGGAATTGTTATTGAATAATGAAATTTACAAGGAAGTTTACAACTCACAGGTGAAGGGAGGCGAGGAGGAATGAGAAAACCTCATATGCCGCCAAAGGGAAGACCAAAGGCAAAAGATCCAAAGCAAACCATTAAGAGATTATTGGGGTATGTATTTTCGGATTATAAGCTGCAGTTTTTCGTTGTTCTTGTGTGTATAGTGTTCAGTGCATTGGCATCAGTTGCAGGCTCTATGTTTATTCAGATACTTATAGATAATCACATAACACCATTGTTGTCAAGCGGTAGTAATGATTTTTCGGGATTGCTTGGTGCTATACTTACAATGGGATTAATATATCTTGTAGGTATAACCTCAACTTATCTGTATAACGTAACAATGGTTAAGATATCACAGGGCACATTGAAAAAAATAAGAGATGAAATGTTTTCTCATATGCAGACCTTACCGGTAAAGTATTTTGATACTCATTCAAACGGTGATATCATGAGCTATTACACTAATGATACCGACACCTTAAGACAGATGATTTCGCATAGCATTCCACAGATGTTCTCTTCGATTATTACTATTGTATCTGTGTTTTTTGCTATGTTATATCAAAGCATTCCACTCACAGTTTTTGTGTTGCTGTTTGTTTCTCTCATGATATTTGTTGCAGGAAAAATCGGAGGAAACAGTGCAAAATATTTTATACGCCAGCAAAAGTCGCTTGCATCAGTAAACGGATATATAGAGGAAATGATTAACGGTCAGAAGGTTGTAAAGGTATTTTGTTATGAGGACAGGGCAAAGAAAAGGTTTGATGAACTAAATGAGGTTTTATGTAATGACAGTACACAGGCAAATCGCTTTGCTAATATACTGATGCCTATAATGGGAAATCTCGGACACCTGCAGTATGTTTTAATTGCAATTGTCGGAGGTGCTATGGCAGTTGGCGGTATGATGAATATATCGCTTGCAGGAGTAAATGTTTTGAGTGTAGGAATGATTTCATCATTTTTGTTGCTTTCTAAAAGCTTTTCAATGCCTGTATCACAAATGTCCCAACAGATAAATTCGGTTGTTATGGCTCTTGCAGGAGCTGAGAGAATATTTGAGCATATGGACGAGGAAAAAGAACAGGATAACGGATATGTTACACTTGTAAATGCACAGATTGTTGACGGTGAAATAACAGAGTGTGATAATAGAACAGGAATATGGGCATGGAAGCATCCTCATAAGGACGGAACTGTTACCTACACAGAATTAAAAGGTGATGTAAGACTGAATGAGGTAGATTTTGGTTATGATGAAGATAAACTTGTGCTAAAAGATGTTTCTATTTATGCAGAGCCAGGACAAAAAGTTGCCTTTGTTGGTGCTACAGGCGCAGGAAAAACGACAGTTACAAATCTCATTAACAGATTTTATGATATTGCAGATGGAAAAATCAGATATGACGGAATAAATATTAACAAGATAAAAAAATCAGATTTAAGACGTTCGCTTGGTGTTGTTTTGCAGGAGACAAATCTCTTTACAGGAACAGTGAAGGAAAATATACGTTATGGAAAGCTTGATGCGACAGATGAAGAAGTCATTGCGGCGGCAAAGCTTGCCAATGCACATGAGTTTATTATGATGTTGCCTGATGGCTATGACACAGTATTAAGCGGAGACGGCTCAGGACTCTCACAGGGACAAAGACAGTTAATTTCAATAGCAAGGGCGGCTGTTGCAGATCCGCCTGTTATGATACTTGATGAGGCAACCTCAAGTATAGATACAAGAACAGAGGCAATAGTTCAGAAGGGTATGGATTCTCTTATGAAGGGAAGAACTGTTTTTGTAATTGCTCACAGACTATCGACAGTAAGAAATTCTGATGTAATTATGGTACTTGAAAATGGTGTTATAATTGAGAGAGGAACACATGAAGTGTTGATTGCACAAAAGGGCAAATATTATCAGTTATATACAGGAGCATTTGAACTCGAATAAAATTTATGTAAATACCATTTACAGGGACAGAGACAATAAAATATCTCAAAATTCTTACAAGGATTTTGAGATATTTTTTCATTTGTAATAATACTTGATTATTTGGTCTGATTATGATAATATTATTTTGATAAATTATGAACCGAATTAATTTATGTGACTATATATAAGTAAAGGAGGATAACCGATGGGAATATGCTCAATCAACGAACTGATTGAATTATACGGTAAGGATATATACAGCTTTTGCAGAAGAATTACATACAGTGAATTTGATGCAGAGGAGTTGTATCAGGATACGTTTCTAAAGGCTGTTGAGGTACACAATAGAATAGACAAAAATAATAATCCCAAGAGCTTTTTATTATCGGTTGCCGTATCTCTTTGGAAAAACAAGCAACGTAAATTTGCAAGACGTGAGCGTATAGCGCCAACCAACTCGATTGATGCAGAGGATAATATTACAGAACCGTCACATTTGGAAACACCTGAGGCGGTTATGCTCAAAAATGAGTTAGAACAAAAGGTAAATCATGCAGTAAGCGAGCTTGATGAAAAGTTCAGAATACCGGTAGTTTTATATTATAGCTCCCAAATGAGCATAGATGAAATTGCAGAAGTGATAAAATGTCCGAAGGGTACAGTTAAAAGCAGATTATTTAAAGCAAGAGAAATATTAAAAGAGAAACTGGAGGTGTATACAATTGACTGATTTTGAGTTTGAAAAGCTTTTAACTGACACGCTTTCAACAAAGTTTGAGCCGTCAGAACAATTGAATAAGAAAATAATTGAAAAAATGAAAAATAAGCCACAGTTTCCGTACAGAAGGTTAGGTGTTGTTGCTGCAGCATTGGTAATAGTTTCTGGAGGAATAATAGCGAGTTTTCAGGGTAATTTTAGTTATACTAATGATAAAAATGTTTCTCCTGTTGCCT
>JAFQNU010000020.1 GCA_017420825.1 Clostridia bacterium | reverse complement strand
CATAGGTGTGTTTCCCTCAACAGGGAAGTTCTTTTTTGCATCAGGATTTTCGTCAACATTAACGATATCAAAAGTAACCTTACCATCAAATTCCTTTTTAAGCTTGTTTAGAGTTTCTGCTACACCATCTTTATCTGCGTTTGACACAAAGTACATAAATGTCGGAACGTATACCTTTTCCTCTGCCTGTTTTTGTGGCTTTTCTTCCTTTTTTTCTTCTGTTTTATCCTCTTTTTTCTCAGGCTCTGCAACCTCTTGGTCTTCCTTTTCCTCAGACTTTTCAACAATTTCCTCCTGAACAGGTTCATTGTTCTCAGTCTGCTCTTTGTTGCCGCCAATCAAAAACGCCGATACTATTCCCACAATCAATACCAAAATAATTACACTTACTGTTATAATTGTTTTTTTCATTATTCCACCATTCCTTTCAATAATTCCAGCGAACGTGAGGCAATCAGCTTGTACCTTTCAACCTTTCCGCCCCTCACACGTTCATGCCATGAGTCTATTATTCCAAAATTCGCATTCATAGGCTGTAGCTTTTCAATACTCTCATCGCTTACATAAAGTGCCAGTGCACCAATACAGGTTTTTGAGGATGGTTCAAGCATTTCTTCACCCTTTAACATTCGTGCCATGTTATATCCTGCAATAAGTCCTGATGATGCAGATTCAACATAACCTTCAACACCTGTTATCTGTCCTGCAAAAAATATTTTTTTATGATTTCTCATACGATAAAATCTGTCAAGCAGTTTTTGAGACTGAATGTAAGTATTTCTGTGCATAACACCATATCTTACAAACTCTGCATTTTCAAGCCCGGGTATCATTGAAAATACTCTTTTTTGTTCGGGCCATTTCAGATTTGTCTGAAAGCCTACCATATTGTAGAGTGTTGCCTCTTTGTTATCCTGTCTTAGCTGAACAATTGCGTGTGCATCATCCTTGCCTGTTTTGGGATTTTTTAGTCCAACAGGCTTCAACGGTCCGAACAACAGGGTTTCTCTTCCCCTTTTTGCCATCACCTCAACAGGCATACACCCTTCAAATACCGTCTGATTTTCAAAGGCTTTCAGCTCATGAGTTTCGGCATTTATCAGTTCATTGTAAAACTCGTTATACTCACTCTCATTCATAGGGCAGTTTATATAATCAGCAGTTCCCCTGTCATACCTTGCCGCATAAAATACTTTCTCAAAATCAATGCTATCCTTCAAAAGAACAGGTGCCGCCGCATCATAAAAGTACATATTATCACTGCCTGTTAGTTTCAAAATTGCACTTGATAACAAATCAGATGTCAGAGGGCCTGTGGCAATAATTGTGTACTCATCTGTGTCAATCTCCGAAACTTCATCATAAATAACTCTAATATTCGGTTCTTGTTTTATTTTATTTGTTATAAACTCAGAAAACACATCTCTGTCCACCGCAAGTGCACCGCCTGCAGGAACTCTTGCAACATCTGCCGCCTGCATCATGAGTGAGTTGAAAAGTCTCATTTCCTCTTTCAATAATCCACAGGCATTTTCGCATCTTTCTGCCTTTAGTGAATTTGAGCATACAAGCTCCGCAAAATTCTCCGATTTATGAGCAGGAGAGAATTTTTTCGGCTTCATTTCATACAAATCAACCTCAATGCCTGCCCTTGCAAGCTGCCATGCCGCCTCACAGCCTGCAAGCCCTGCACCTATAACCTTAACCTTCATTTTTGTTATCCCTTTTCTTCTCTGTGTGTCCGCAATCAGGTGCTGAGCACGTAATTTTTGAATTTCTGCCCTTTGTTTCAATCATCAGTGAACCGCATACAGGGCATTTTCCAACCGGCTTATACCACGACATAAAATCACACCTTGGTGTATGCTCACAAGCATAATAAATCTTTCCCTTACGTGATTTCTTAACAAGAATTTCGCCGTTACATTTCGGACACTGTACTCCTGTTCCCTCACGGATAGTCATTGTGTTTCTGCACTCAGGATATCCTGGGCAAGCAAGGAATTTACCGAACTTACTAAGCTTGTAAACCATTTTTCTTCCACACTTGTCACAAACTATATCCGATTCCTCATCTTTTATTTTTATCTTCTCTATATCTCTTTGTGCCTTTTCAAGATTTTGTGCAAATTCAGGATAAAATCCCCTTAACACATCAACCCATTCCATACCGCCCTCTTCAACGGTATCAAGCTTATCTTCCATTGCAGCGGTAAATTCAACGTCAACGATATCCTTAAAATGATTTTTCATGATATCGGTTGTTACAAAACCAAGCTCTGTGGGAACAAGCTGTTTTTTACTTCTTGCTATATATCCCCTTGCAATAATTGTTGAAATTGTGGGGGCATAGGTACTCGGTCTGCCTATTCCGTTCTCCTCAAGTTCATGTACAAGCGATGCTTCACTAAATCTTGCAGGCGGTTGAGTAAAATGCTGAATATCCTCTATTTTTTCAAGCGACAGAATATCTCCCTCACCAAGCTTAGGTAAAGCCTTATCCTTTTGCTTTGCATCATCTGTTCCCTCTGTGTAAACCGCCATAAATCCCTTGAATTTTAAGGTTGAGCCTGTTGCTCTGAATTTATGTCCGTTTGCATCAATTGTTGCATTGGTATTTGCGTAAATCGCCGCCGACATCTGTGATGCAACAAATCTCTCCCAAATCAATTTATATAGCTTATACTGGTCATTTGAAAGCTTTTCCTTAACCTCATCAGGTGTCAGACTAACATGTGTAGGACGTATTGCCTCATGTGCATCCTGTGCGCCCTTCTTTGTCTTATATTGTCTTGCCTTTAAATATGACTTTTCATATTTCTGACCTATATATTCAATAGCCTCCTGCTGTGCCTCGACAGAAATTCTTAACGAATCCGTTCTCATATATGTGATAAGACCGACCGTTCCGTACTTACCGCCAATATTAACACCTTCATATAACCCTTGCGCAATCTGCATTGTTTTTGAGGTCTGGAAATTTATCTTTCTTGCCGCATCCTGTTGAAGTGTACTGGTTGTAAAAGGCGGCGGAGGATTTTTTGAGGTTTCTCCACTTCTTATGGAAGATACCTTAAATTCTGCACTTTTCACTGCATTTACGACCTCTGCAGCAGCCTTTGCATCCTTTAATTCAACCTCTTTTTTATCATCTTTACCATAATATTTTGCACTAAATGTCCTTTTTCCTGCATTATCCTTTAATTCCACCTCAACTGTGTGAAATTCTCTCGGCACAAAATTTAATATTTCCTCTTCTCTGTCACATATAAGTCTTGTAGCAACTGATTGAACTCTGCCTGCACTAAGACCTTTCTTCACCTTTTCCCAAAGGATAGGACTGATTTTATATCCCACAATTCTGTCAAGAATACGTCTTGCCTGTTGAGCATTAACCAAATCCATGTCAATGCTTCTTGGCTCCTTTATAGCCGCCTTAACAGCATTTTTTGTAATCTCGTTAAATGTCACTCTGCAGTCTGAATTAATATCAATATTTAATGCACTTGCAAGATGCCAGCTTATTGCCTCTCCTTCACGGTCAGGGTCAGTTGCAAGATACACCTTATCAGCCGCCTTAGCCTCACGCTTTAACTGCGACAACAATTCACCCTTACCTCTGATTGTTATATACTTAGGTTTAAAATCATCGTCTACATCTATTCCAAGATGGCTCTTTGGTAAATCTATTATATGTCCCACAGATGCCATTACTTTATAATCCTTACCAACATATTTTTTTATTGTATCTGCCTTTGATGGTGACTCCACTATCAATAATTTTTTCTTAGCCATTATTTCCTCCTGTAATTTTACGATAATTCATAATAGTTTCCGGGGAAGTGTTTAACCTCACCCATAAGCTCCATAAGAGAAAGCGACGCATTTACAAACGCAGTCGGTAATTCACTGATGCGTATAATCTCATCAACCGACGCCCTGTTTTTGTCAATTATAATCTCAAGTATTTTTCTATCCTCTGCACCGTACTCATCAAATCTTTTATCATTTATTGAAACCTTAGGCTTACTTTCTTCCTGCGGTGCAGAAATTATATCCTTCCTGTATGTTCGGATGGGATATTTTACAATGTCCTTTTCGGGCTGTACAGGTTTATCGGTACGCTTTAATTCCAGCGCAAACACGTCAGTTATATCATGTGCAGATGTGACAGGCTCCGCCCCGCGTTTAATAATATTGTTTGAGCCTCTGCACATCGGATCAAATATACTTCCCATAACTCCAAACACTTTTATTCCCATATCCATCGCATGACGGGCTGTTATAAGTGCACCGCTTTTTATTGGTGCCTGTGTTACAAGTAAGCCATCAGATAAACCAGCTATTATCCTGTTTCTTACAGGGAAATGAGTTTTATCTGCAGGGGAACCCGGAGGGTATTCTGTAATCACCACACCATTTTGCATAATAGCATTCATGACCTCCGTATTTTCGGGAGGATAAACAACATCAAGACCGCAACCCAGAACAGCAATTGTTTTACCCCCGACATTCATAGCCGATACTGCAGCATGTGTATCAATACCTCTTGCCATTCCCGATACTATAACTACGCCCACTTCTGCAAGCGAAGCTGATAATGTTTTTGTAACCGACACACCGTAGTCATTACATTTTCTTGTCCCTACTACTCCTATCATAATCTCAGGCTCGTTAAGCCTTAAGCTTCCCTTTACATATAGAACATAAGGCGGATATACCAGCCTTAGTAAGCGTTTGGGATATTCAGTGCTGTCGATACACAGAATATATGCACCCATTTCTTTTATTGTATCAATTATCTTTTCAGCTGATGCCAGGCTCTTGTTATTTAGCTGTTCAATATCATGTTCATTAATTCCTTTAACAGCTTTATAGCCGCCACTGTCTGCCGAATATACCTTCTCTACACTTCCAAACCACGAAATAAGAGCGTCTGTCTTTGACCTGCGAAGTCCAAGCTCTTGGAGCCATATCCAGTATTTTGTATTTTCGCTCAATTTATCCGTCCTCCAAAAATTACTACCATATTATTTAATACATTACTATAAAATACTCAAATTGTCAAACATTTTTTTTGACTTTACAAAAAATTAATAATTTTGTTATGAAAAAATTCCTTTATTTGTTGCCTTTTTGTTATTAATATGTTATAACTATATAAAAAGAATAAAGGCGGTAAAAATTTAATGAAAGAAAAAATATATACTATACCTGTTAATGAGGCATATGAACAGAACTGCGAGTGTCCGTTATGCTTTTTAGAACGTAAGCTTGAAGAAGAGGCGGTTGAATATGCACTCGGTGCGGCAATGATGGAGCCTGATTACAGGGTTATATCCAATGAAAAGGGATATTGCAACAAGCATTACTCTATGCTTTTTAAAAGGCCAAATAAATTAAGTCTTGCACTTGTGCTTGACACACATCTTGAGGAAATAAGAAAAAACTTCTCATCAGTAGAAAAAGACATTAACAAATTAGAAAAGGGAACTCTTTTTAAAAAACCGTCAACAGAGTGCCTTGATAGATTTACCCAAAATAATAAAAAGACGACCTGCAGTTGTGTAATTTGTGATAAAACAAAGCACACAACCGAGAGATATATTGAGGTATTTTTCTGGTTATGGAAGAACGATGAAGAGTTTAAGGAAAAGCTTAAAAATTCAAAGGGGTTATGTATTCCCCATTTTACTACACTGTGTGAGAAAGCCTTTTCAAATCTTTCTCATGCAGATGCAAGCGATTTTGTAAAGCTGATTTATAATAAACAGCTATCTGAGCTTGACAGAATTCAGGAGGATATACACCGCTTCACATTAAAATTTGACTACCGTAACCGGGATATGGAATGGGGTACTGCCGCCGATGCACCTATACGGACAATAGAAAAGCTTTCAGGATATATTCTCACAGACTGCGAAGAAAACTAAGACATTAAAACAGCACCTATCCTATCAGATAAGTGCTGTTATTTTTCTTAATTCTCGTCTCTTTCGTCCTCATCATCGAAGGTAAGCATAATTTCCTCAGATAAAAAGGGAATCTTTTGAGGCAAATCCGGACATTCACTTTCCTTATCTCTAATCCTTTTAATATTCATCTCTCCATGCATCAAGCCATTTGGTATATACTTCCCGATAATCAATTCTTTCACGAACAAAATTTATTTCAATACACCGTGTATCCTCACATTTTTCCAATAATGTTAATGCTTCCGCTGTGATTTCAACTCCGCGGGCATTCGTGTTTTCCTTAGGAATTTTTATGTATCTGTCTCTGCCGATAT
>JAFQNU010000164.1 GCA_017420825.1 Clostridia bacterium | reverse complement strand
AGCTGCTGAACTTGCAGCAGATAAAGAATTTATAAGTCACTATACAGCAAGTGAGGAGATTGCAGATAAGGTTGTAGCTATCGGCACAGTTGATTATAGTAAGCCGACAGAAATTTATTATATGGCTGCAAATCGAGAACAGATAATTAATAACATTAAGGCGTTAACGAATGAAGAATAAGATGGTATTGATATTGAGAAGTTACTCAAACTGAATAAAGTTGACTTTTCTGTTGTCGGAAATCTGATAAATGCTTCATACGGGGTGGAAAATCTTGCGGCTCTTACTATTCTTACAATCAGCAGAGGTTACATAATGCCAAAGAATTTTACAGATGATTTTGCTTTATATTTGCAGTATGACGGCGAGTATTCAGCACTTGTATCATTCTCCGGATTTGGTGACGGAGTTATTAAAGCGACGATGTCATTTGTAAAAAATGGTGACGGGGATAATATATTCAGCCGTATATATGAAATCACACAAGGTCTGGGAGAAGACAGTATAGATGTGGCAAGGGTTAAATATTAGTAATTAAAATACGGGTTGTTGCAATTGCAACAACCCGTATTAGTTTTTATACTTAAATTAATTAGTTCAATTCAGCAAAGTACTTAATTGTTCTAACCATCTGGCTTGTGTATGAATTTTCATTGTCATACCATGAAACAACCTGTACCTCATATAAATCGTCAGCGATAGGAGCAACCATTGTCTGAGTAGCATCAAATAATGAACCGTACTTGATACCAACGATATCTGAAGAAACGATTTCATCCTCATTGTAACCAAAGCTTTCTGATGAAGCAGCCTTCATTGCAGCATTGATAGCATCCTTAGTTACGTCCTTACCCTTAACAACTGCTGTCAAAATGGTTGTTGAACCTGTAGGAACAGGAACTCTCTGTGCAGCACCGATTAATTTGCCGTTAAGCTCAGGAATAACAAGACCGATAGCCTTAGCAGCGCCTGTTGAGTTAGGAACAATGTTAACTGCACCTGCTCTTGCACGTCTTAAGTCACCCTTTCTGTGAGGACCGTCAAGAATCATCTGGTCGCCTGTGTAAGCATGGATTGTAGCCATGATACCTGACTGGATAGGAGCAAAATCATTCAATGCCTTTGCCATAGGAGCAAGACAGTTTGTTGTACATGAAGCAGCTGAAATGATTGTATCGTCTTTTGTAAGTGTGTTTTCGTTAACACTGTAAACGATAGTCTTCAAATCGTTACCTGCAGGAGCTGAAATAACAACCTTCTTAGCACCTGCATCGATGTGTGCCTGTGACTTGTCCTTTGAACAATAGAAACCAGTACACTCCAATACAACGTCAACGCCTAATTCACCCCAAGGACACTCTTTAGCGTCTTTGATAGCGTATATTTTGATTGTCTTTCCGTCAACAACGATGTGATCCTCGCCTGCTTCTACTGTATGTCCATCATATCTTCCTTGTGATGAATCGTACTTTAAAAGGTGAGCAAGCATTTTTGGATCTGTCAAGTCGTTGATAGCAACAACCTCATAACCTTCTGCTCCGAACATCTGTCTGAATGCAAGACGTCCGATACGGCCAAAACCGTTAATTGCAACTTTTACTGCCATAATTAATTCCTCCAAATAAAATAATATTTTTTAGACATGCATAAATTGTCTATCACTCTATATTTTACAACAAAATTACAAAATATACAATAGTTTGTGTTAATTTTTTATCATTTTTTTTATTTTTGGTAATTTTTGTTAGTATGCAGGTAATTTTTTTAAAATAATTGGATAAAATGATATAATATACAATATATATGTGTATGATTACCAAAAAGCAACTATATATTGTGGTTTTTACAAGGATAATAGTGTAAAAACGAACTAATTTCTGAAATTCGGGGTTGAAATGCAATAAAAAATTAAAAAAAGTATTGACATATAGGGGATTTTTTTGGTATACTGTTATATGCTTGACTGTAATTTGTAAAGAGGTGGTATTGTGATGTTAGATAAGGACAGGCTTTTAGCAGGTTTTAAGCAGACCTTAAAGGCAATTTCGGATGACAAAGCACAAACCATATATATTGCAAATGACTGCGATGAAGCAATGAAAAAGCAGATTGAAGATGCGGCAAATGAGATGTCATGTGATGTAGTGTATGCCGAAAGCATGAAGGAACTTGGAAGAATGTGTTCAATTTCAAGAGGCGCATCATGTGCAGTACAGTTAAAATAGGTTGGTTATATCACATTTATATGTGTTATAATATATAAAATTTAAAAACAGGAGGTGTAACACGATATGCCAACATTTAACCAGCTGGTAAGAATGGGAAGACAGACTGCTGTTAAAAAGTCTACTGCCCCTGCTCTTCAGAAAAGCTTAAACTCTTTGAAGAAGAAAACAAATGACCACAGCTCTCCGCAAAAGAGAGGTGTATGTACCGCTGTTAGAACCACAACCCCTAAGAAGCCTAACTCAGCTCTTCGTAAGATTGCCAGAGTAAGACTTACAAACGGAATTGAAGTAACTGCTTATATTCCGGGTATCGGTCATAACTTGCAGGAACATAGCGTTGTTTTAATCAGAGGCGGAAGAGTTAAGGACTTACCTGGTACAAGATACCACATCATCAGAGGTACTCTTGATGCTCAGGGAGTTGCTAACAGAAATCAGTCCCGTTCAAAGTACGGCGCTAAGAGACCTAAGGGTTCAGATAAGAAATAATATTGTTTCTTAAAAAGTTATATCACAATTATTAGTGCATATCGGGTTATATCAATTATATAAATCGTATACGCACAGACGGGGATTTGAAATACTAATCCCGGAGTACCGGTGATATTCATTTGACGGATTTAATCCGTAATTATTATGAAGGAGGGAAGTATCGTGCCAAGAAAAGGTTTTATAGCTAAGAGAGAAGTTCTTGCAGACCCTATCTACAACAGCGAAATTGTTACAAAGCTTATCAACAATATCATGTTGGACGGTAAAAAGGGTGTTGCACAGAAAATTGTTTATGATGCATTTGATATCATAAAGGAAAAGACAGGCAGAGATCCTTTGGAAGTATTTACAGAGGCTATGAATAACATCATGCCGGTTCTTGAAGTTAAAGCAAGAAGAGTCGGTGGTGCAACTTATCAGGTTCCGATGGAGGTTCGTCTGGAAAGAAGACAAACTTTGGGACTCAGATGGTTAACACGTTATTCAAGAGAACGTAATGAAAAGACCATGAAGGAAAGACTTGCTAACGAGTTGATGGACGCTTTGAACGGAACAGGTGGTTCTTGCAAGAAGCGTGAGGATACTCACAAAATGGCTGAAGCTAACAGGGCATTTGCTCACTATCGTTGGTAGTCTTTTGCGTAATTTTTGCATATTTCGCACCCTTGCGGTGCAAATGTAAAATTATGTAAAAAGCAACAGCTAAATAATTACGAGTAATAACATTATATGTTCTTCGTTTTTAAAAACGCGGAAAGGAGGAAATTATTATGGGTAGAGAGTATTCATTGGAGAATACAAGAAATATTGGTATCATGGCTCACATAGATGCCGGTAAAACTACTACTACAGAGAGAATTTTGTACTACACAGGCCGTATTCACAAGATGGGTGAAACTCACGAGGGTGCAGGTACCATGGACTGGATGGCACAGGAGCAGGAAAGAGGTATTACAATTACTTCTGCTGCTACAACATGTTTCTGGGCAAAGGATGCAGGCCCCAAGGCTGGAGTAAAGCACAGAATTAACATTATAGACACACCGGGACACGTTGACTTTACAGTTGAGGTTCAGCGTTCATTGAGAGTTCTTGACGGTTCAGTTACTGTAATGTGTGCAAAGGGCGGTGTTGAGCCTCAGTCAGAAACAGTTTGGCGTCAGGCTAATGACTACAATGTTCCACGTATGATATATGTTAACAAAATGGATATCATGGGTGCTGACTTCTATAATGTTGTTGGCATGGTTAAGGAGCGTTTGCATGCAAATGGTGTGCCCATTCAGCTTCCTATTGGTTCGGAGGATACTTTTAAGGGTATTATCGACCTTATGACAATGAAGGCTGAAGTTTATTATGATGAAATGGGAACACAGTATGGCGAGGAGGAAATCCCTGCTGATATGCTTGAAAAAGCACAGGAATACAGAGCTAACATGGTTGAGGCTATTGCTGAGACTGATGAGGAGTTGATGATGGCTTATCTTGAGGGTGAGGAAATACCTGTTGATGACCTCAAAAAGGCATTGAGAAAGGCTACAATCAGTAATGAAATTGTTCCTATGCTTTGCGGAACTTCATATAGAAATAAGGGTGTTCAGTTGCTTTTGGATGCTGTTATCGACTATATGCCTGCTCCGACAGATGTTCCTAACATCAAGGGTGTTAACCCTGATACAGATGAAGAGGACGAAAGACCTTCATCAGACGATGCTCCGTTTGCAGCACTTGCATTTAAGATTGCAACTGACCCGTTCGTAGGTAAGCTTTGCTTCTTCAGAGTTTATTCAGGAACAATTGAGGCTGGTTCATATGTTTTGAATGCATGTAAAGGAAACAGAGAGCGTTTCGGAAGAATACTTCAAATGCATGCTAACCACAGAGAAGATATCAGTGTTGTTTATTCAGGTGATATCGCTGCTGCGGTAGGTTTAAAGAATACAACAACAGGTGATACACTTTGTGATGAAAAGAATCCTATTATCCTTGAGTCAATGGACTTCCCGGAACCGGTTATCCGTGTTGCGATAGAGCCAAAGACAAAAGCTGGTCAGGAAAAAATGGGTATTGCTTTGGCAAAGCTTGCTGAAGAGGATCCTACATTCAAGACCTACACAGACGAGGAAACAGGACAAACAATCATTGCAGGTATGGGTGAGTTGCACCTTGAAATCATTGTTGACAGACTTTTGAGAGAATTTAAGGTTGAGGCAAACGTTGGTGAACCTCAGGTTTCTTACAGAGAAGCTATCAGAAAGCCTGTTAATATTGAGCATAAGTATGCACGTCAGTCCGGTGGTAAGGGTCAGTACGGTCACGTATTGTTAAAGCTCGAGCCTATGGAAGAGGGTGCAGGCTACGAATTTGTTAACGCAATTGTCGGTGGTGTTGTTCCTAAGGAATATATCCCTGCAGTTGATGCCGGTGTTCAGGGAGCAATGCAGTCAGGTGTATTGGCAGGCTACAATGTTGTTGACGTTAAGGTTACACTTTATGATGGTTCTTATCATGAAGTTGACTCTTCTGAAATGGCGTTCAAGATTGCCGGTTCTATGGCATT
>JAFQNU010000163.1 GCA_017420825.1 Clostridia bacterium | reverse complement strand
TTGCAAAAACCATTGCTAATAATATAGCAGATAATTTCTTTTTCATATTACTCTCTCCTTTTTGATATAAATTACCTATTATGAACATTATACATTATTTTTATTTTATTGTCAATAATTTGTCCTTAATTATTTTAAATTTTTTAAATTGGATATCACCTTGCACAAAACAAAAATTCTTATTTTGTTTATTTTAATAATTACTGCCCTTAATCAGCGTACCAACACCCGATTTAGTGAAAATTTCAAGCAACAAACAGTGCGGAACTCTGCCGTCTATTATATGCACGCCGCGCACTCCTGAGTCAATTGCTTCAATACAGCCAAGCACTTTTGGTATCATACCGCCGTTTATTGTTCCGTCCTCAATCATTTTATTGATTTCATGCTTTTCGGTCTCATAAACCACATTTCCGTCTGCATCATGAACTCCGTCCACATCGGTGAGAAGTATCAGCTTTTCAGCCTCTACCGCAGCTGCAACTGCCGCCGCAACACTATCGGCATTAATGTTATAGCTCTGACCGTTTTCATCTACACCTATCGGTGCGATTACAGGAATATATGCATCCTTGCATATATATTCTACAATATGCTTATCAACCTCGGTAATATGTCCCACATATCCTAAGTCAACCTCTTTTCCGTCAACCTCGGTCATCTGTTTTTCACATTTTATAAAGCTTCCGTCTATACCGCAAAAACCAACAGCCTTTCCGCCCTTTAAATTAAGTAACGAAACAATTTCCTTATTTGTCTTACCAACAAGAACCATTTGCGCAATTCTGATTGTATCTTCATCAGTTACACGCAGTCCGTTTATAAACTCGCTCTTAATATTGTTATCATGAAGAGCTTTTGAGATATCAGGGCCGCCGCCATGTACAACAATCGGGTTTAACCCAATAAATTTCAAGAGAATTATATCCTCAATAACAGAATTTTTAATCTCCTCATTAATCATGGCATTACCACCATATTTTACAACAACGGTTGAGACTGCAAATTTTTGTATATACGGCAAAGCTTCAATAAGCACTCCTGCTTTACCAATCAATTCCTGCATCATATCCATTTTTCGTTTCCCCTTTTCTTACAGGTAAAAGCCTGCATTTGCAAGACCTGTTTTTTCATCAAGACCAAACATTAAATTCATATTCTGAACAGCCTGTCCTGCTGCTCCTTTTACAATGTTATCAAGTGTACTGACAACAACCGCTCTTTGAAGTCTCTCGTCAACCACAACTCCAATGTCAACAAAGTTACTTCCTGCAACGTGTTTTGTTTCGGGCAGCTCGCCCATATCCTTAACACGCACGAAGAATTCGTCCTTAAAATAGTCCTTATACAGCCTTACTATTTCCTCTGTTGTGTGCTTTTCCTTCAGGTTTATGTAAATAGTTGATAAAATCCCTCTTTTTTGCGGAATTAAGTGTGGAGTAAAGGAAATCATTATTTCCTCTCCCGCAAGCTTTGAAAGCTCTTGTTCTATCTCTGATGTATGTCTGTGAGTTGCAATTTTATAAGCCTTTGAATTTTCGGTACATTCACAGAAATGATATGCAAGTCCCAAGCCTCTTCCTGCACCTGTCACTCCTGATTTTGCATCAACTATAATATTTTTTGTTTCTGCAAGACCGCTTGCCAAAAGCGGTGCCGCTCCCAGAATTGAACAGGTTGTGTAGCAACCGGGATTTCCGATTAATCTTGCATCCTTAACCTCATCACGATGAAGCTCGCACAAGCCATAAACAGACTCTTTTAATAATTCAGGTGATGAATGCTCCTCACCATACCACTCCTCATAAACCTTAACATCATCATATCTGAAATCACCGCTCAAATCAATGACCTTTATTCCTCTGTTAATAAGTTCAGGAATAACTGTTTTTGACGCACCGTGTGGCAATGCTGTAAATGCGACATCACACTTTTGTACCTCATCGAGATTTAATTCCGAACAGTTAACATCTAAAACATGTTCAAAATTCTTGTAAACCTCACTTATCTTCTTACCATCAAAAGACTGTGAGCCTAAAAACTCAATACTCACTTCAGGGTGATTTGACAAAATCCTCACTAACTCTATTCCTGCATATCCCGTAGCTCCGAGAACTGCTGCTTTAATCATAATTATATTCATTCCTTTCCGTAAACAGACAAATCCAAAAAATATTCAGGCTTATCCCATAAGTGTAGCCATTATAGCTTTTTGAGCGTGAAGCCTGTTCTCCGCCTCATCAAATATTATGCTGTTTTTACCATCAATAACATCAGGTGTTACCTCAAAATCTCTGTATGCAGGCAAGCAGTGCATAAATACTGCGTCGTCCTTTGCATGAGCAAATAATTCCTTGTTTACCTGATATGGCATAAATATCTTTATTCTCTCAGCCTTTTCAGCCTCCTGTCCCATACTTACCCATGTATCGGTATAAACAATATCTGCATCCCTGATTGCTTCAACAGGGTCTTCGCATATTACAAGACTTGCTCCGCTCTTTTTAAAGTCCTCTTTTGCATTCTGACAAACCTCATCAAGCGGTGCATATCCCTTTGGAGTTGCAATTGAGCAATCAAGTCCCATTTTTCCACAGCCGTACATAATTGAGTGCGCCATATTATTTCCGTCGCCTATGTATGCAAATTTCAGGCCTTCAAGCTTACCCTTATGCTCATATATCGTCTGCAAATCTGCAAGCACCTGACAAGGATGCAACAAATCGGTCAATGCATTTATTACAGGAATATCTGCGTGCTCTGCAAGCTCTAAAACGTCACTGTGTGCAAATGTTCTTATCATTATACCGTCAAGATATCTTTCAAGCACCTTTGCAGTATCATAAATCGTCTCACCTCTGCCAAGCTGTATATCGTTTGATGATAAAAACAGAGGATAGCCGCCGAGCTGTGTCATACCCACCTCAAAGGACACTCGTGTTCTTGTTGAAGATTTAGTGAAAATCATTCCAAGAGTTTTACCCTTTAAAAGATGATGCTCCCTTCCCTCTTTTGTTTCCTTTTTCAAGCTTATTGCAAGCTTTAAAAGCTGTTCAAGCTCTTCTTTTGTGCAATCGTGCAGACTTATAAAATCCTTCATACTTACCTCTCCTCAATATTCCTTAATTAACAATGCTCTTATGTAGCCCTTTGACTTGTCCGTTGAATCAATGTAAAATCCTCTGCCGTAGTAAAATCTTATTAGTGAGGATACCTTTGCGCCTGTGTGCAGGGATAATTTTTTTACACCCTTTTTTATCATAATTCTGTCTACCAGATTCATAATAGACTTTCCGATACCATTATTCTGAGATGTTACCTTCACTCCGAAACGGCTGAAATATGCAGTATTA
>JAFQNU010000162.1 GCA_017420825.1 Clostridia bacterium | reverse complement strand
TTTGCAAACTGCGACATGGTAGGTCATACAGGAGTATTTGAGGCGGCTGTTAAGGCTGTTGAGGCTGTTGATACCTGTCTTGGCAAGGTTGTTGACGCACTCCTGGCAAAAGGCGGAAAAGCTCTTATTACCGCCGACCATGGAAATGCTGATTGCCTTGTTGACCCCGACACAAAAGACGTATTCACTGCTCACACAACAAACCCTGTTCCGTTCATATTAGTTGGTGCAGGTGATGTTGAGCTTAAAAAGGGCAGACTATGTGACCTTACCCCAACAATGCTTGACTTAATGGGAATTGAAAAGCCTGCAGAAATGACAGGCGAGAGCCTTATTGTAAAATAATGTTATTAAAATTTGTATAATTTAAAAAAAATATGGTTATACTTAATATAACCTCACAAAATACATTTACCCCCTCAAAAAGGACTGAACTGCAAAAATGCAATTCAGTCCTTTTTATTAATCAAGCGTAATAGGTGCTTCTTCGTTCACTTCAGGACGAGGGATTGTACTCTCTGTTGGTTCGGGTGTTACAACCTCCGGTGTTGGTGTCGGCATAGGCGTCGGAGTTGGTGTACTTTCTATTGTAGGTTCAGGTGTCTGCTCAACTGTCGGTGTTGGTGTTTCCTCAACAACAGGTGCCTGTGTTGGTTCCTCGCTCGGCTCAATCTCCTCAACTACTTTTTGTGTTGGTCTTGGTGTTGATTGCTCAACAGGCTCTTTTTCAGGTTTTTTTTGCGATGTTAACACATTCTTTGTTCCGCTAATATCATTAACTGCAATTGAATTGGTAATATTCGCTGCCTCATACCCAAAGCTATCTCTAATCAACTGTGCAGTTGCTGTCAAATCACAGATAAAATACCAACCTGCTCTTGTATTTTTAGACTCCCCCGGAAGATTATGAGTCGTTAAATTTTCACTCGTAAATCCGTTTAAATACTTTGCATACTTAATAGCATCACTCGGTGAGAAATTAGTCTTTATATTCTTTTTAAGCTTAGAGAAAATTGAAGGTACTTTTGCAATAAGGCCTATATTAACCTTTTGGTCTACAACCGCCTTCAAAAATTCCTGCTGACGATTAACACGACTTAAATCACTTCCGTCGCTTGAGCCATCGTTACTTTTTCTGTATCTCAAAAACTGCTGTACCTGATTGCCCGAAAGCTTTTGTAATCCCGGTTTTAAGTGAATATGCAAGTCCTGATATGGGTCATCATAATTCATGCCCTTTCCGTTACCCTCAATATCAGGCACATCAAACTCAACAGGTCCTATTGCATCTGCGAGTTCATCAATCGCATCAAAGCTGAACTCAACATAATAATGAATAGGAACAGACGTCAGTGCTGTAACTGCCGCTATACTTCCCATTGGTCCTAAAAGCTTGTTATCGCTATCATGCATTGCGTGAATTTCGTTTATTTTTCTTGTCAGACGTCGGTCTGTGACCTTCACCTGCGTATCTCTGGGAATTGACAACAGCTCTGCTTTTTTCTCATTCATATTATACGAAACAAGCATCATTGCATCAGTTCTCATACCTTCCTTGTCAACTCCGAGTAAAAGCACATTAAGCTTTCCCTCCTCCATATCAACAGGGATTAATGCTCCTGTCGGGCCATCGTCATTCCAGCCTGTTCCCATCATTACCAAAAACGCAACAATCAAAGCAAGCAATGCAAAAAGCAATACCCCAGGGAAAATATTCCTTCTCTTTTTTTTCTTTGCCACCGCTCTTTTCACGGGCTTTTTTGTCACAGTTTTTTTGCTTACCGGCTTTGTTCCTGCTCTTCTCTGTCTTTCATAATTTGTGTGTACCATTTCAGGCACATCTATATCATCTATATTATTATATGTATTTTTTCCTTTTGCTCTTCTCAAAACAAATTACCTCGTTTTCTAAAAGTTTAGTTAATACCCGGTCTTACAAAACCACTCTCCTGTGTCTGCTCCGGAGTCGGCTCAACAGTAGGTTCAACCACTGCAACCGGTGTCTCCTCAACCACAGGGGCTTGTGTAGCCTGCACAGGCTCATCTGTACTTATTGCCTGTTCTGTTTGCTGCGGTATAGCTTCAACAGGAGCCTCATTCGGCGGTTCTGTTGTTATTTGCGGGGTTGACACAGGCGCTATGGCTGTCGGAGCTGTTGACTGTACAGGTTCAGTTGTGCGTACAGGTGCTGTTGACTGTACAGGTTCAGTTGTGCGTACAGGTGCTGTTGTCTGTGTTATATCCGCACTTGTTGACTCGGTTTGTTTTGGTGTCGGTGTTGATGTTGCTTTAGGTCTGTATGTCGCAGGTGCTTCACCAGCCTTACCTGTTGTTATTTTAGATGCATCATATCCAAACGTCTGACCTATTAACAGCTTTAGCGCCTCCATATCCGGCAACCAATAAGAAGCAGCATACTCCGCTCCGCTATACTCTCCAGGTAATTCATACATATTAATATTATTTGTGTCCAACTTCAACAGATATGGTGCAAACTTTGTCATATCTGACAGCCTGAAATTAGTTTTTATATTCTTTGTAAGGCTCTTATATAAATCAGGTAACTTTGTAATTATTGTACCATTGAGCTTTTGCTCTGCCACTGCCTTTATAAAATCCTGCTGTACTCTTAATCTCTTAATATCTCCTTCAGGGTACTGTCTGAAACGCACCAGCTGTTCCGACTTGTCCCCATCAAGCAACTGATATCCTGCACTTAAATTAATGCGCAAATTCTGTATCGGGTCTGAATATCTCATATTCTGAGGCACATTGAAATACACCCCTCCGAGTGCATCAATAGTATCTCTGAAGGCTGTAAAGCTAAACTCAACATAATAATTAATAGGTATTCCTGTAAGTCTTGTAACCGCCTCTATACTTCCCTGCGGACCTTTTATTTTTCCGTTTTTGGTAATTGCATGTGCCGCATTGATTTTCTGATACCTTGAACCTATATACATTCTTGTATCTCTCGGAATTGACAAAAGATTTACTGAATTAGTGTTTGTATCAAGAGACGCAACAATTATAGTATCTGTTCTCAAGCCTTCCTTGTCTACTCCAAGAACCAGAACATTTACTTTACCCGTTATCTCATCAATAGGTGCAACATAGTCCTTATTTATTGTTGCAGAGTCATTATTGAACAGTGAAATCTTATCAAACATACCGCCCAACGCTATTGTTATAACAGAAACAACTACAATCACTGCAAGAGATACAGACAAAATCATCACTTTCTTCTTTGTACCCTTTTCAGCCTTTTTTACAGATTTTTCGACAACAATGGGAGTCTCTTCCCTTTTTTCTCCGACAATTTTCATGTCATCATCAATGACTTCTTCCTCTTCTGCCTGATTTTCTGTCACAGCCTGTTCTGTGCTTTCCTCAGGTGTTTCCTCTACCTCGGAAGCCGGCTCGTCCTCCATGGTTTTACCATAATATTTTAATTGAAATTCTTTTTTTTCTTCATCATTTATATTAAAAAGCTTATTTTTATCAACATTTCTTTTTCTTTCATGTCCTGCTGTTTTTCTTTCTCCGAATGAAAGCAAACCTTTTTTGGCTCTTTTCACCTTTTTCCCACACCTTTCTGCTTTATTTACAGCTATTATATTCCAATGCACATTATACCACTTAATTAATGTCTGTGTCAATATTATTTAAAAAGTTCTCTGTTTTATACACACCAAAAGCACTTGACATCCAAAAAAAAGTATGATATAGTAAAAATGACTTAAAACACAAGGTTTTAAGTCATTATAATGGTGACCCGTAAGGGAATCGAACCCTTGTCGCC
>JAFQNU010000161.1 GCA_017420825.1 Clostridia bacterium | reverse complement strand
TATCCACATACTGTTTCATTAATTCCTTTGGTGTTAATTCCATAAAAAATCATCCTTTCAAGTTTTCTTGGTTTATATATCCAATACTTGCCTAAAAGGATGACTTTTATTCACTTTTACACAAAATTTTCGGCGGTCTCAGAGTGCGAAAAAAATTCACACTCTCCTCTCTTGAATTATCAGATTCCTACAGTTATAAGTCTTACTATAGAATTACTATCCTTACCATAATCTTCAGTATAAATTGTTATTTTCGAAATTTTTGTATTTTTCAACTCGTTCATAGATATATTTTCACAGTTTGTCATTCCGTCAAGCTTTATAATCTGAACATTATCAGACATCTTATAAATATTGCCGTCAAGCATTATTCTTCCGCCCTCTATCGCATCTATATCTTTAGATGATGCAATAGCACTCAATGCTTTCATGGATATAATTTTCCCATTTGAAAGCTTAAATCTGACAGGTCCTAAATTTATTGAATATCTCATATCACATGAATAGTCTTTTTTAATTCCGTCTGCATAAATTGTGTAGGTTGTTGCTGTACTTTCACCGCCCATTTCCTCAATTTTTCTTAACATTCCGTAATTATATCCCGATGCCATGTTACATACATACATCACCGCAATATCACCAAATGAATTGGCACTTACAGATGTAATAAGCTGTGCATTGGTAATTTCACTTGCATCTAGCGTATCAAAATCAAGAATTTCAACCTCTACCTTTCCGGAATCTTCCTCTGAAATTCTATGGAATATTACTATATCCCTTAAAGCAGTCTTTGTACCTATTGTACGCTTGCTTACATCAACCTCACCATAGCTGTTTGAGGATTTTGTCTGCGTCATGCTTACAACACCATTATTATAACTAAGCTTTACCAAATCCCCGATGTATGTGTCATAATTCTTGTCGGTTCTGTACTCATATGTATTTCCGTCAGGCATAAAGAGACTTGCCATTATCTGTGATGAGCCTTCATTGTCACCGTTTGCTGAAATTTCCTTATATGTATCAAGCACAACACCATATTCGAATGTTGAAATATCCGACAACTCAACAGCAAAGCAAACCTCATTATTTTCGCCCAACAATAAAGTCACTCTGTCTCCGATTTGGAAGCTTCCGTTTGTAGCATCCAATTTAGATGTGTCAACATTTTCATTTATCTGATACGTGTTACCGCCAACATTTACACTTGTAACATATGTCTTTGTAGGAAGTGCCTCGTTATAGATACCTGTAACCTTTTTTGTATATACGTCCATGACATTTGTTACCTTATTATAATATACAACATCATTGATTTCAATATCTGAAACTGACACCGTCTTATTATTCCTGTAAACGGTAAGACCGTCAAAATTAATTTGCTCACCCTCTAAATATGTGTCATTTTCGCTGTAATTCTTAGTTGCACGCACAGGAACAACCTCGTTCTCATCAATGTTATTAATAACTGCAAATGACCAGTCTCCATAGCTTTCTCCGAAAAATGTCATTGTTGTTCCCATCTTTATTTGCTGTCCTACCGCCTGATATGTGGTTTTGTTATTATCATGGTACATTACAAAATTAGATTTGAATGTATACGTACCCTTTTGTGAGTTATTTGCTCTGTACTCAACTGTATTTGAATTTTTCAATTCTGTTACCATTATATCAAGCTTTTCCAAATCCGACTCAATAAACATAATTGCTTCTTCATCAGGATTTAAAACAAGCGTACCTATATACTGAAGCTTAGACAAAATATCAACATTCTCAACATCATAAACTCCTGATGATGTGCGTATCTGGTCGGCATTTAATGAGCTTTCCTCATTTTTTGTTGCCGCAATAAAGCAATCCTCTAAAATGGTATATCCGAACGACTCTAAAAGAGTGGTATTTGCTGAGCCGCTTATATTGGTAAATAATGCCCTGTCACATATTATTGCCATAGATGAACGTGTCACTGCATCATTTGCTGAATAGTTCATGCCCTTATCAAGCTCTAATGCTTCTGCCTGATTTATGTAGTTTGCAGGCCAGCTATACCCGATATCCTCTTCCTTATACCCTAAAATTCTGCAAAGAATAGTTATAGCCTCCGCATAAGTAATAACATTATTCGGCTTAAAGCTTGCATCAGCATAGCCCTTTATAATACCATTACCTGTAAGATAATTTACATACGGAATACACCACTTCACATCATTCACATCGTCAAATGCTGACGTAGGTGCAGTTGATTTTGCCTCGGTGTGCTTATCCATCATACCAACAACAATTTTTGAAAACTCCGCCCTTGTAACCTTTCTTTGAGGTTTATATTCTCCGTCATCATAGCCATTTACAATTCCAAGCTCATGTAAGCGTCCCACTGCCTCAACACACTCACTTTCACTGCCCAGGTCTGAAAATTGCGAGCTGTTTTGCGCATATGCGTTTATCATAAGGCTTTGCAATGCCATTATAATTACTGTAATAATACTAACTAATTTCATTATATTTATTCCTTTCCTTTATTCTGAGCGTAATGCATCTATCGGGTGCAGTCCCGCCGCTTTCTTTGCCGGTGCTATTCCGAAAAATATTCCTATTGCAAGTGAGAAACAGAAGGAAAGCACCACCATATTTGATTGTACAACATATTCCATTCCTGCAACCTTTTCCACAACAGGACCAAGTCCCAGACCGATTATTACCCCAATAATTCCTCCCATTGCACTTAGAATCATTGACTCAATCAAAAACTGTAACAATATATCGGTTGTTCTTGCTCCTATTGCTTTTCTTACACCTATCTCCCTTGTTCTTTCACTTACACTGACAGTCATTATATTCATAACTCCTATACCGCCTACCACAAGTGATATTGCGGCAATTCCTGCAAGCATACTTGTCATTGCACCTGTAACCTCATTCATTGTGTCAAGCATCTCGGATACGCTTGACACATTAAAGCCATAATCAGAGCCAAGCTTTCTCGTCATATATGTTTTGAGTGCCATGACAGTACTCTCAATTGTTTCCTCGGATGCCGCCTCCATATAATAGGTGGAGATTGTTTTATTCTTTAGAAATCTCATTGCCGTTGTGTATGGAATTGTAACCTTATTATCCTGCGAGGCTTCACTTGAATCCCCTACCTCATCATACACACCTATAATCTTAAACTGCTTTCCGTTTAGCTTGATAACTTCACCTATCGGATTCATACCTCCAAACAACTCATTCTGTATATATGTTCCGATAATAGCCACATAGCTCCTGTTATCACAATCATTTTGCGATATAAATCGTCCTTGTGTAAGCTTTACGTTTTTTATTATTTCATATTCGGGATCTGTGGCATCAAGGCTTGTGTAAAAATTTGTATTACCCGACTTTGCCTGTGCATTTCCCGTTATATACGGTGTAACCCTCGATACAAGCTCCTGATTGTCCTGTACATATTCCCTTAAATCATCAAAATCAACTGTTCTTGTAGAGGCCCTTCTGTTCATACTCACTGTTATAAGCCTTGTACCCATTGCAGAAAGCTGATCTGTTATTGCCTTTGACGTTCCGCCGCCTATGCCTGTCAGGAGAATAACCGAGCCAACACCTATTACAATTCCAAGCATTGTAAGTCCTGAACGTCCCTTATTTCCCAAAATACTCTTCATCGCCATTTTGACTGACTGAATGAGCTTTGTCATAAATTTCATTTAATCTCATTCCTTTCATCAAGCGATACTTCTTTATCACCCTTATTATTAATATCGTCCACTATTTTTCCGTCCTTAATCGTGACTATTCGCTCTGCCTGCTTTGCAATATTTAAGTCGTGGGTGATTATTATAACTGTGTTTCCTTCCTCATGCAAATCATGAAGCATCTGCATAATTTCAATTCCCGATTTTGAATCAAGCGCTCCTGTCGGCTCATCAGCTAAAATTATTTGCGGACTTGATGACAATGCTCTTGCAATTGATACTCTCTGTTGCTGTCCTCCCGAAAGCTCGGTAGGCTTATGATGCATTTTATCGGATAAGCCTACCCTTTCTAATGCTCTTTTTGCAAGCTTTGTCCGCTCATGAACTCCCATACCCCTATATATAAGAGGCAGTTCAACATTTTCTATTGCCGAAAGCTTTGGCAGTAAATTATATTGCTGAAATATAAAACCAAGCTTTTGATTTCTGAGGTCGGCAAGCTCGTTATCACTCATGCTACTCCCCTCAACTCCGTCAATCCAATATCTTCCCGATGTAGGAACATCAAGACAGCCTATCATGTTCATAAGTGTAGACTTTCCCGAACCTGACGGTCCGATAATTGCAACAAATTCATGAGGCTTTATATGTAAATCCACACCGTCAAGCGCTCTTACCTCACTATCACCCATCTGATAAATCTTGGTTATTCCTTCAAGTCTTATCATATACGAATTTCCTTTCTTAATGTTCTATAAGATTAGCGTCTCATTCCACCCGGCATTCCTGATGGCATTCCGCCGCCCATTCCTGTTGGCATTCCGCCGCCCATTCCGCTTCTCATACCAAACATCATATTACTTTGACTCATACTTGCTGCAAGCTGTTGTATCTGGTCAAATTCATTCAGTCCGCTCTTGATTTCGGTATATTCATCATTACTCAAGCCCGTTTCAACTATTGCAACCACAAAACCCTCAGGAGCTTCTGGAAGTCTTGAGAAACTATTTCTTTCTTTCTGCTTCTCGTTATTTTTACCACTTTGTTCTGTATTCTTTGATTTATCCTCTGTTTTTTCGTCCTGAGTCATTTCTATGTTTGACATTTGCGGTCTTTCGCCTTGTGGCATTTCCCCGCCTTGCATTTGTGGTCTTTCTCCCTGCATTTCTCCACCATCAACCGACTTAGGCATTGATGACATCATTTTTTTACGCATAGCATTAGCAAAATCCTCCTCAGTTGCGCCTCTTTGTCCTGTTTCGTCTTTTAAGAACACATAAGACACTCCCATTGCAGTTTTAACATCTGCACTAGGAACTACCAACACATTTTGAGCAGACTCAATTATTACACTTGCATCTATATTCATGCTCGGTCTTAAATTGCCCGGATTGTTTATAACAACATCAGCAGTATAGGTTGTTACTCCGTTTGTTGCAGTTCCCTCAACCGATACACCTGTTATTTCTCCCTCAAATCTTTCGTTAGGAAGTGCATCACAGGTTATGCTCACTCTTTGTCCCTCACTAACCGAGCTTACATCAAGCTCATCTATTTCAAGATTGAATTTTAATCTTGACACGTCTGCTATAACCATAAGTGTGGTTGTTGAATTTGTTCTGTCTATTGTATCGCCTGCTTTTGCATTTTTTGTTATAACTGTACCCGAAATTGGCGCTGTTATAGAATAGTTATCAAGATTGTCTCTTGCATCCTGCATTGAAAGTTCTGCATTTTTCAGATTTATTTCGCTATTCTCTATCGAACGCTGTTGTGTTTTTATTGTATCTGATGAAATTGTTGCTATTATATCACCTTCATTTACATAATCTCCGTTTGAAAAATAAACCTCGGTTACATCACCGCCAAGCTGCGACTTTGTCTCTCCGGATTCAGATGGCTTTACAGTTCCGTATCCCGGACTGTGCATGTCACCAACAGAAGCCCCGACTGTTAGTCCTGTTGTAAACGCTCCGGGATTTGTAAATGTTATCGTAACATCATATACATTTGAGCCATCCTCCTGTGCTGTCGGATTTGAGCTTATATTTTCCACCTTTCCCGAAACTGTACTCATATGCGCTGAGCTTGACACAGTTGCCTCCTGTCCTATGTACATATTATTTATCTGTGACTGCGTAAACGGAAATACCGCTTCCATTTCAATTGTATTCACAATTGTTGCGATTTTTTGATTTGCCGATATTTCTGTCCCTTTTTTTATATCCAAATCAGAAATAATTCCGCTGTTACTTGCTCTTATTGAAAGTTTTTCCTTTGTCTCTGAAAGCTCCTCCTTTGCATCTGCCAGATTATTTCTTGATTGCCTTAAGGATAATTCCTGTTTCTGCAAGCTTGATTGCTGGTCAGAGCTGTCAAAGCGGTAAAGAATATCTCCCTTATTTACAGTATCACCCACATCAAACGGCGCACTTAGCACATCTCCGCTCACCATTGAAATTATCTCGTATCTCTCATATGGCTGAACCGAAGCCGAACCTGTTATTGACACTTCTATATTATCTCTTATAACAGTATCGGTGTTTATCACCTGTCCTGATGATACCGCTCTTTTCTTTCCTATTATATTATACCCCAATACTGCACCTGCACCGATTGCAACCACCAAAACTGAAGCAATCACCGCCTTTTTGTGCCTGAATTTTTTATTTCGTTTCCTCACTTCTGTTTCCTCCTTTAATTTTTAACCTTTACAATATTCTATATAATTATATAATTCTATTGTTTCAAGACTGTGTCTTTAATGTTTTGTTTTTGTTAAAAAATAGTGAACTTTCTATGAATGCAAACATTTTTTTTGCTTTTTTACTCAAAAAAAGAACAGTTTGTTAAATTTTTAAAAAAATGCTTTGCAAATTGAAATTTATATGTTATAATGATATGCTGTATGAATATATGTAAAGCTAAGCTATAGCTTTACTCATGGAGGAATTTTAATGGCAATGAATTTATGTTCAAAATGCGGCAAATATCCCGCCGTTGTATACATTACAAAAGTTGAGGGCAACAAAACCACAAACGAAGGTTATTGTTTTGCGTGTGCAAAAGAGTTAAATCTGCCTCCTCTCAACCAGATGATTGAAAATCTTGGAATGCAGGAAGGAAATCTCGATTCTCTTAACGAACAAATGTCAGAATTTATGGGTAACATTGAAAATCTGTCAGGCTCGGAGGAAATGAGTGATTTTATAGAATCAATGCTTGGAGCAGGTGCAAATGATACAGACGAAGGCGGTGCTCCTACCGCTCCCATGGGATTTTTATCAAATATGTTCTCACAACCAGACTCACACTCCGAAGACACCAAGGGAGAAAAGCAAAAAAAATCACGTCCGGGCAAAAAGAGTATGCTTGACACCTATGGAACAAACCTGACAGCAAAAGCTGCTATGGGTAAGGTTGACCGGGTTATAAACAGAAATGATGAAATTGACCGAGTTATACAAATACTAAACCGCCGTTCAAAGAACAACCCTGTAATTTTAGGCGAGCCGGGTGTTGGAAAAACCGCAATTGCTGAAGGTCTTGCTTGCAGAATTTTTGAAAAGAACGTACCCCCAAAGCTATTCGGATACCAATTATATCTTATAGATTTTACTGCTCTTGTAGCAGGGACTCAATTCAGGGGTCAGTTTGAGGCAAGACTAAAAAATTTGTTAAATGAAGCATGCGACAGAGGCAATATTATTTTAGTAATTGATGAAATTCACAACATTGTGGCTGCAGGTGACGCAGAAGGTGCAATGAGTGCAGCAAATATATTAAAGCCTGCACTTGCCAAGGGTGAAATACAGGTTATCGGCGCAACAACTCTTACAGAATACAGAAAACACATTGAAAAGGACAGTGCCCTGGAGAGACGTTTTCAGCCTGTTATTGTCGATGAACCTTCAATCGATGAAAGTATAGAGATATTAAAAGGAATTAAAGATTATTACGAAAGCTATCATCATGTTAAGATTTCTGATAAAGTCATCGAAGCTGCTGTAAAGCTTTCGGAAAGATATATCACAGACAGATTTTTGCCCGATAAAGCAATAGATGTCATAGATGAGGCAGGGTCAAGAGTTAATCTTAAAAACAAAGCATTATATGAATTAAAACTACTCAAGGAACAGTTTGATAAAAATTCACAAGAAGCAACAGATGCCGCCGAAAAGCAGGATTTTGAAAGAGCCGCACAATTACGTTCCGAACAATTACAGCTTGAAGCATCTATTTCAGAATGCGAGAAAAAAGCAGTTGAGCTTGAAATAACGTATGACGATATTGCCGCTGTAATTGAAGGCTGGACAAAAATCCCCGTACACAAGCTTACAGAAGACGAATCTCTCAAATTGCTTGACCTTGAAAACCGAATACACGAAAGAGTCATTGGTCAGAATGATGCAGTTGACGGAGTATGCAGAGCAATCAGACGCGGCAGAGCAGATATTTCAATAAAAAAGAGACCTGTCTCCTTTATTTTTGCAGGTCCGACAGGTGTTGGTAAAACAGAGCTTGTTAAAACAATTGCAGAGGTAATGTTTGGCAGTGAAGAGGCTCTTATCAGAATAGATATGTCAGAATATATGGAAAAACATTCAGTTTCAAAGCTTATCGGCTCACCTCCGGGATACGTAGGTTATGATGATGCCGGTCAGCTTACCGAAAGAGTTCGCAGAAAGCCATACTCGGTAATTTTACTTGACGAAATTGAAAAAGCTCACCCAGAAGTATTTAACCTGTTCTTACAAATTCTTGATGATGGAAGAGTTGCTGACAGTCACGGAAAAATCATAAATTTTGAAAATACAATAATTATTATGACTACAAATGCAGGTACAGAGTTTAAAAGCTCAGGACTTGGATTTGGTGCAAGTGATGAGATTACACTGTCCGATAATGTTGATAAAAGCCTAAAGCAGTTCTTCCGTCCCGAATTTTTGAACAGAATTGATGAAATAATAACCTTCAAAACACTTTCGGACGACGAGCTGTTAAAAATCTGCGATTTACTTTTAAAGGATATTACTGCAAAGCTTGCTGAAAAGGACGCTGTACTTGAAGTGACACATGATGCCAAACGCTTTATTGCAAAGAATGGCTACGACATAAAGTACGGTGCAAGACCACTAAAGCGTTCTATACAAAAGCATCTTGAAGATAAGCTTGCAAAGCTTACCTTAACAGGGAATATTACAAATGGCTCAAAAATTGTTGCTGACCTTAACGGTGATGAGCTTGATGTAACGGTTATAAATATGTAATTAAATAGCTGTCAGGCAGGACTATCTGCTTGACAGCTGTTTTTTTCTGCTTATCAGTAATTTTCATTTATACTTACAGAGTTTACGTTCTCTTTGTAAATTTATTTCCGCATATACACTTTATTTCCAGCTTTCCTCTTCCCTTTGGAACCTTCAGTTTTCTTTTACATTTAGGGCAAAGATAAATCTTATGTGTATCCTTAACTCTCGCCCTGTCCTTTGCAAGGTCTGCGTGTCTTGTGTACCACGAACGCACCCTCCTGAAATAGTACATAAAAAAGTCATTTTCAGCACGTCTTTTTACAATATTTGCAGACAACAATCTGAATATCATAAAAACCAACACCGCTATAGCAATTATATTTAAAATCCAGCTTCTTGAATAATACGATATATTATTTAAAATGAAATACAATACAAACAAGCCTATTCCCAGTCCGTCAAGACCATTTCTGCCATACATAAACTGTTTGAGTTTATATAAAAAACCCTGCATAATATTCACCTCTTTATTTTTTAAATCAATTAAAAGCCGGTCAAAACCGGCTTTTAATAATTATCTGTTTAAAATAAGCTTTGTAAGCTCAACCGGCTCAACAATCTTTCCGTCCTTATAAACACGCATATTTCCTGATGCGATTTCGTCTATCAGAATTACCTCATCATTGTTATAACCAAACTCAAACTTAATATCCCACAAATCAAGACCGATTGATTTCAAATCATAAGCAACAATCTTTGTTATTTTCAATGTCTGCTCCTTCATGCTTTCAAACATAGCAGGAGTCATAACACCAAGAGCTGCAAGTCCTTCACCTGTTACAAGCGGGTCGCCCTTCTCGTCATTTTTAAAGGTACACTCAACATAACCGCCCTCGAGCACTGTACCGTCCTCTATATATTCGCCGTATCTGCGGATAAAGCTTCCTGTTGCAACCAAACGGCAGATAACCTCAAGACCATGACCAAATACTGTTGCAGGTAAAACCTCCATTGTTGCATCCTCAACATTTGCACTTACATAGTGTGTTTTTATTCCTGCTTCCTTCAAAAGCTCAAAGTAATGGATAGATGTTTCGAGATTTGCTTTACCGATGCCTTCGATAGTTAATCCTACGCTGTTTTCACCGGGATCAAATACGCCGTCTTTGCCTGTACAGTCGTCTTTGAACTTCAGCATAACG
>JAFQNU010000160.1 GCA_017420825.1 Clostridia bacterium | reverse complement strand
GATTCCACCACGGATCGTACAAAATTACTGTATCAGCACCTGTTAAATTTAAACCTGTACCCCCTGCCTTTAAAGATATCAAAAATATATTCTTTTCCCCATTATTAAAACGATTTGATAATTCAGTTCTAAGATATGCAGGAGTTTTTCCATCTATAAAAAAGCACTCATATTCCATTTCTGTAAGCTTTTTTCGTATAATCTCAAGCATCGAGGTAAATTGAGAAAAAATAAGTATTCTGTGTCCATGTGATATTGCCGATTCAACAATCTCGCAAAGACGTAAAAGTTTTCCACTATCTTTTAAATACGCTTTATCAACAAGTGCAGGATGACAACAAATTTGCCTTAATCTCAACAACAAGGTTAATATTTGCATTGACGAATTATCAAATAGATAGGGAATTTCTTTTTTTGCGACAGCGTGAAATGCCTCGTACATCTTCTGCTGCGCGGGTTCAAAACCACAAAAAACGGTGTTCTCTATCTTTTCGGGTAGCTCTGATAAAACATCACTTTTCATTCTTCTTAATATAAACGGAGAAATTTTTTGTCTTAAATCTTCTAAAAGCTCTACATCCACCCCGCTTTGAGTGCTGACTTCATATAATCTTGAAAATTCTTTGCGTGTTGAAAGATATCCCTTCATTATATAATCAAACACAGACCACAACTCTGTAATTCTGTTTTCAACAGGAGTTCCCGAAAGAGCAAATTTATTTGTAGCCTTAATTCTTTTAACAGCCTTTGCACTCAGTGTATCAGGATTTTTTATATGCTGAGACTCATCTATAAACATGAATGAAAATTCAAGATTTAAAAAAAGGTCACTATCTCTCCTTAATATCGGATATGACGTTATAATAAAATCATATCCCGATATATCTTCTATTAATTCAGAACGCTCCTCCTTTGTTCCGACAACAAGTTTCACCTTTGCATCAGGGGCAAATTTTTCGATTTCTTTTTGCCAATTATAAGTAAGTGTACTCGGAGTAACAACAAGTGCCGGTTTATCATGTTTTTTTGTCATGACAAATGCAATAACCTCTAATGTCTTGCCAAGTCCCATATCATCTGCAAGTATTCCTCCAAAACCCAATTCACATAACTGATACATCCATAAAACAGAATCCTTCTGATATTTTCTCAATATCTTATCAAGCTTTGAGGGAATTTTTACACTAATATTTTTAATGCTGTTTACCAAATCATCAAATGCTTTATCAGAAGAAATAATGTTTTTATTTTTTAATGCACTTGCGTATAATAAATGGTATTTTGAAATAGTTTTTTTCCTGTTTTTTATATCTCTCTCACCGAACCCAAATGTTTCAAGAAGAGTAAACGTGCTTATATTATCCTTTGTAAGAGGTAAAAATCCACCATTATCAAATTTATAATATGTTTTATCCTCTCTTATCGCTGATAATATTTCGTATATCTCTTCAGATGATAGAGCAGAATCAAAACCGACCTCAAGCAAGTCAACGTCTTTTTTGTATGATACTTTTGCTTTTATTTCTGTTACATCATCAATATAAAGCTCCGTAAAGCTCTCACTTGAATAAATACGTGCTAATTTTTTTAATTCTATAATATTTCTATCAATAAATTTATATATTAGGTCATTATCGCTTAGTGTATATGTTTCGTTATTTAAATTAAATTCGGAAAAAAATGATATTAATCTATCCTCAGCAATTTT
>JAFQNU010000159.1 GCA_017420825.1 Clostridia bacterium | reverse complement strand
TGGCTTGTTATAGTTTTCTTTGATAAACTGTATTGAATTCAGAATTGGTGTTGTATCAAAATCCGGTGGAAGCTTGCCGCTTCTGTTTTTGTCGAGGGAGAGCATATACAAAAGCTCATAGACCTTGCTTTTTAAATAAAGTACACTTTCAGAGGTTGCAGTTTCATATGTGTCTTTTATTTTGAGTATCAGACTGTAATATGAATTTTCGTATGCGATTTCAAAAAAATCAGGAAATGAGTTTAAAAAGCTTATAAGCTCTTCATCATATACGTTAAGATGTACGTATGATGTTTTGAAATTTAATTTGCTGTGACGGAGTTGTCCGGGTTTTGCCAATAAAACGTATCCACGTTTTATACTATATCTTGTTTCGTTTATGTATGTTGTACCTCCGTCTTCAAGAAAAAACTCTATTTCATAATATTCAACTCGTCTTACAGGTGTTATAAATCCGTCTGCATGATTCATTGTAATTCTGCTGTCAAATATTCCTGATTTTAAAACCTCAAAATCCTTAGCCATAATTTGATTATCCTCCGAAAGTAAGATAGTTAAATTTTATCATAAAACTATATAACAGTCAACAATCTTTTAATACTTGTTAATAAAAAATTGCAGTTTTGTAAATCTTTTTGGAGATGATGAATATAATAGTTATAGAGTAATAATTTTAAACGGAGGAATAAATATGTTTCAGGTAAAGTACTGCCCTGTAACGGGAAAAAAGGTAAGGGTTGTTGGTGATTACACTCAGAACAACAAAGTAACATTTTCAGATAATAAGGCTGTTTGTCCAACTGAGAAAGGAAAGTGCAGCGGTAACTGTATAACATGTAATTTGGTGTAGAAGGAGTGTTTATTTATGAATCCCGATTCAAAGCTTAAGGATATCCTGGGTGGAATTGACAAAGCTAATCTTATGAAATCAAAAAAAACAATTGAGGAATTTATGAATACGCAAGAGGGGAGAAACTTAGCAAGTAAGTTAAGTGAGGCGGATAAACAAAGACTTTTAAAGGCATTTATGAGCATGGATTCCAACACATTAAAAAAGCAATTGTCAAATGCAGACCTTTCGGGTCTTTCGGCTGAAAAACTTTCTCAGATTATAAAAAAGCTGAGTTAGGGGGGATATAAATGGCAGACGATATGTTAAGCTCATTAAAAGGACTTTTGGGAGATAATGCTGATGAAAAAATTGGAGCGGTGCTTGGTGCATTGACTTCAAAAGGTGATAACAATACACATAATATAGATGACGATATAGTTATAAATACAAAGCCTGTGGTACAAAACAACCCAAAAGGCAAGGATTTATTTTCGCCTGAGGGAATAGAGTACATGGCAAAAATCAAAGGAATTATAGACGAAATGGGGTCGGTGAACGACCCAAGGTCAAACCTTCTCATGTCATTGCGGCCGTACATGAGAGCAAGCCGTCGGGCAAGCATTGATAATGCGGTTAAAATTTTAAATTTAAGCAGAGCGACAGGACTCTTCAAGATTTAATATGTACAGAAATTATTACAGTATGAACGATATGCCTCAAAGGGTTACAAAAAAGCCTGTGCCGCAAAAAGAGGTTAAGGATGAAAAAAAAACATCTTTTCTCGGTGGATTACAGCTTGAAACTGATGATTTAATACTTGCTGTAATTTTACTTGCTTTAATCGCAGATGAATGTGAGGATAAGCTGTTGATAATAGCACTGGGATTTGTGTTTATAACAGGATTATTAGATAATAATTAAACAACGGGCGGTGCTGTGACCGCCCGTTAATGTTATAGTTTTTTTATTTCATTCCATGCAGAGTCCATTTCATCCAAGGAAAGCTCAGAGAGGTTTTTGCCTTGTTCGTTTAAGTGTTTTTCCATTTTGACAAATCTGTCAATAAATTTGTTTGTGGCATTGGTGAGAGCAAGCTCGGGATCTGTTTTTAAAAATCTGCCTGTGTTGACAACGGCAAAGAGCAAATCACCGAATTCTTCGTCAATTTCTTGTTGACTTTTTGCTTGCTTCAACTCTTCAAGTTCCTCATATATTTTGTCGTATGCTCCGTCTATACTGTCCCAGTCAAATCCTGCAGATTTCGCCTTTTTTTGTACCTTTTCTGCTCGAATTAATGCAGGAAAGTTTTTGGGGACATCTAAAAGAGCATCAGAATATGACTTTAAAGCTTTTTCCTTTTTCTTATTCTTTTCCCACGCCTTCAGAGCCTCTTCGGGATTGGTTGCATTGTCACAACCGAATACATGTGTGTGTCTGTCAACAAGCTTTGTACATATTTCATTTACTATATCATCAAAATTGAAGGCATTTCTCTCTTCCGCAATTCTGGCGTTGAAAACTACTTGTAAAAGTACATCGCCAAGCTCGTTTGCAAACATTTTATCGTCATTATTGTCAAGGGCCTCAATCGCCTCATAGACCTCTTCAATCATACAGCGTTTTATACTCTCATGTGTCTGTTCTCTGTCCCATGCACAGCCGTTTGG
>JAFQNU010000158.1 GCA_017420825.1 Clostridia bacterium | reverse complement strand
TCTCTCATTTTCAAATCATTTTACCAACAGGCACAAATTAAAAATAAACAAATACTACTTATTTAGCTTTAAATATGATGCAGACCATGCAGGCACTATAAGCTTATTATTCTCCTGAACAGTCACCCCATTATATTCATACACTACACAGTCAATACTTCCTGTAAATTCACAAACAGCATCATTATCTGACGGATTAATACAAACCAGAATACTTTCATCATTCAGAGTTCTTTTGAAAACAAACGGATATCCCTCACCAATAAAAACAGGTTCAAACCTACCGTCTGCCTGTAATGATTTATTTGACTTTCTGACTTCAATCAGCTTTTTCACTTCATTGAGCAGGGAATCCTTATCCGACAGTTGTTTTTTTACTGTTGGTCTGTCATTTTTTTCATCAATCTGAATGTACAATTCTTCCTTTGATGCGTCAGAAAAACCCGCATTTTTACTATCGTCCCATTGCATAGGTGTCCTTGTACCTGTCCTGTGATAACCGCCTTCTACTGACTTTAACCCTTCTACATATCTCATGCCTATTTCATCACCATTATAAATATACGGCACACCAGGCATTGCCATTATAAACGCATACACCAATCTCATTCCGTTTTCATCAAGCTGTCTTGACATTCTGAAATTGTCATGATTTCCTGTATTATAACAGATATATCCCTTATCCTTAGTCAGCTGTAAACTCTTCATATATGTATCAAGCCAATATGTCGGAAAAAGCTTTGTTTCCTTTGAGAAATATGAATTTTCTTTTCTGTATAAATCATCATAATGAGATTGCGGATTTTCAAGTATAAAATCCATATCAAATCCTGCCATAAGCGCATATTGAGGATAACACCATTCCGAAACAAATGCCGAGTTCGGGTACTCCTCCTTTATCTTTGCAATAACCTCCTGCCAGAATTTAATCGTTGCACATTTTTCATCATCGTCATTTTTGATTATATATCCTGCCATATCCACTCTGAAGCCATCACAGCCAAGTCCCAGCCAAAAACGCATTATATTAATCAACTCATTTCTTGTGTCCATCGCCTCAGGTGAGTCAACCGAATGTTGCCAATCAGCCGTTATGTTATAAAATCCATAATTAAGTGCAGGCTGTGTAGAAAAATAGTTGACGGCACAACACCCGCTCCGTTCACAGAACCCTCTTAACTCACCCTCAATCTCTTTAATACCGGTACATCTTACACCCAGCGAGTTTGTCCAGATATACCTATGTGTATATTCATTCTTTTCATCCTTTGATGACTCCAAAAACCATTTACAGGTAACGGCAGTATGCCCGGGCACAATATCCAGAATAATTTTTAAATCTTTTTTATGAGCTTCGTCAAATAAACGCTTTAAATCTTCATTGGTTCCGTATCGCGGGGCAACCTTATAAAAATCCTCAACATCATATCCTGCATCATAAAAAGGAGATGCAAAACAAGGATTTAGCCATATAGCTGTAGCTCCTAAGTCTTTCACATAATCCAGCTTTTCAATTATTCCGTTGATGTCACCCACACCATCTGCATTACTGTCTTTAAAGCTTTGCGGATATATTTCATAAAATACCGCATTTTTTAACCAATCTAACATTACTTCTCTCCTGTTAAACTCTTTTTACTGTAATATCGTTATTTTCAAGCAAGTCCTCTTTTGAAATTTTATAGACATTTTCTATTTTTCTGCCATTTAAAATTATATACTCTATTCTGTTTCCGCAACCCTGCATGGTTACATTGATAATTCTATTACCGTAATGTAAACCTGTTAATGATAGCTCCTCTCCGCTATACGGATAGAATGTAATCCCTTTGCTATCAATATCAATTCCCACCACACAATGAACTATCGCCTCATACCACGCACGCATCGAGTATGACTGCCACGTTCCGCAATTTGCATTCCATTTATCCACATACGGTTTTTCTGAATTAATATAACAATCAATTCCCTCAGGAATGGTAAGAATATCTGTCCAACGGCTAATCCAACCTATCATTTTTTCAATCAAATCTCTTCTGTCTGCCTTGTTTATAATTCTTGCAAAATATTCTGTATGTGCAGGCCAGTAACAGTGAGCCTGATTTGCGTCCTCATCAAAACCAATCTCACCCTTTGGAAAACACCTTAGTCCCGATTTACACGCAAAATTTTCTTCAAAGAATTTCACAGCAGTATCAATTCTGTCTCCTACTAAATCTTGGCAATACTTGTTATCCCACTTAATTGCCATTGCATTATAAACCTTACGTTGTTCAAGGGTTTTGCTATCCACTGAACTCACAAAAAATCCTCTCACATCATCAAAAAACAACTTTTTAAAATTATCTCCTGCTCTTTTTGCAAATTCTAAAGCTTCCCTGAAGGTTTCCTCGTCCTTCATACTCTCAGCCATTTCCGCCAATGCAGATACAGCGCAGTATGCACTTACATTATTAAAACAGCTTATGTCATTTCCTGTTTCAAGTATAACCTCTCTGAAGTCAGGAACCAGAGAATTTCCACTGCATAAGCCGAGATTATCCACTTCGACCGTTTTTATTAATGAAAATATTTTCTTTGCAAATTCATAATAAGGTGTTATATCTCCGCCGTTAATATATAGCTGATACAAAAGATTTATGTAAAATCCCTGGGCAGATATCATACTTGTTTCAATATGTCTCATATCTCTTGCAAACCAGTGACCTATTCCCTTCTCTTCATCTGCAGTTTCCATATACATTTTAAGCATTTTAGGGATAAATTCGATATCACCGATATACGAATAAGCATAAGGGGAGCTCATTCCGTCCCAACCCCACACCCAATAATATTCGTTCTTTGCTCTTATTGCACCCGGCACAGATAAAACCTTATTTGACTCATGATACAACGGTACCAGTGAAACAAAATCGTTTAAAGATTTATATGGGCTCTTTAGTACCGGTGCTTTATCTATCACATTTTCATATCTCTCGTTCTGGATATGAATAAAATTTTCATAATTATTTATTGTATCCTCTGCTCTTCTGATACAATCACATTTGCTGTTATCAAACGAAACAGCAATAACGACTCTTTCTTTATCTACATTATCAAAATTCAGAATATGTTTCACAAATCCTTTAGCACGCTTTACATATTCTGTTTTTGTGTTTCCTTTTATTACAATGTGTGTTTCTCCGTTACCTTCGGTATAATAATCGGAAAAACACTCATTTTCATATATCCACTTATCCCAGATTCTTTCAACATCGCTTACAAAGCGAAAATCTCCGTCTTTTCTCGGAATTACGCAAAAAGCATCGTATAATTCCAATGAAAGCTTACAATTCTCCATCTTACAGTCTATCGGCTCAATTATTAGCAATATTGAGTTATTTATAACTCTTTGCTCAAAACTAAAAGACGAGTCATGACATGTCCAAACAGCTTTGAAACCATACGGCATAACAATTGTGTCTGATAAATTATAGCAATTCATTTCCCAATCATTATTTATAAAAAACCTCATTCCGCCCCACATATCGGCAGAAAAAACTCTTACCAAGCCTGATGTTTTCTGATTAAAATATTGGACTTCCGAAATTCCGTATTCATCCGCCTGAACCGATACTAAATCATCACAAAACCATCTTGGCAGGTGCGGCACACCATATTTGCTTATTATTTTACCCTTATTGATTTCATAGCTTTTGTCCATGTCAACACCTCATCGTCTTTTTACCATTCATTATTCTTATAAGTTACTATAATATTTTTTATTCTGTCGCAGGATGCTTCTTTATCAGTATTAATAATGACTTTATCGCTATACATAGCAGGAAATGTACAAATTCGCTTGTGCCCCACAGTCTCACCGATAAAAACTCTTTGCGATTTTGAATTGAATTCCGGAACCAACCCTATATCAAAATTTTCTATAAAATCCTGTGCATACTCCTCTTCGAGGATAACTGTGTTTACCAATGCTGACTTTGGTAGTGTGACAATATATTTATTATCCTCATACGATACACAACTGTTATCTGCAACGGGATTTTCTGTCAGTTTTCTTATCGCTTTGCCAAAATCAAGAAATCTTTTTCTGTGTTCTTCGCTTATCAGACCTCTTCTGTCAGGCCCGATATTTATTAACATATTCGATCCTCTTCCCACAGAATACATATACATACCCATAAGCTCATCGACACTTTTTAGTCTGTTGCTTGTTTCGTTATAGAACCAGTTCCATCCGTCACCACTCATTAAACAGTCACATTCGCCTGCCAAAAATTTTTCTTCATTTAATTTATCTTTATTTTTAGTATAAATTGATTTATTCAAGGCTTTTACAATGTTACTGTTATGCATAGGTGCAAAACCTGCTTCATTTCCAATCCATCTTGTATCCGGGTCCCACATATTAAATATCATTATTTCCGGCTGATGCCCCCTTATTGCTTTTACAAGTCTAGGCACATCATACTCATGCTCTTCACTTCCGGCGCCGTCAAACCAGATATAATCAATTTTCCCATAGTTTGATAATAATTCACTTGCCTGGTCAATCACATATTGATTATACTCTTCCCTGCTCACATTTTCCAT
>JAFQNU010000157.1 GCA_017420825.1 Clostridia bacterium | reverse complement strand
TAGAAAAAGAATATCTTAATGTATGTAAGCTTGAACTTGTGTCACAGACATTAACAAAGCTTATTTCACTAAATCCTCAACGTTCGCTGTTAATTGTTATGAATAAGCTGTTTGGTTATTTCAATGATAGCCGTAATGAGGTTGTTACATTACTATTAAATAAGACAGAGCAGGAAAGTACAACTGAACCTGAACGCGGTATTTCTGATATTTTAAAAGATACAATAGAGAATAATACTCCTGAACGGATTGTGGAGCTTTGCAGACAGTGGTCAGCAATGGAGGCATGTGTAAGAGATTCTTTGAATGAGGAGGAAAATTCACAGGAACTCAAAACATGGTTTGTAATAAGAAATTGTGAGAACGCAGATGGTTGGAATGAATGTAAGCAACTGCCCATGTGTCAGAATGAGCTTATCTATTCAAAGGTTTTGTATATTTGCATACGTCATGGTCTTAGTGACTGGAAGGATTATATTGATTACTGTTTCAAACATGATTTGTATGAAAACGGACTTTTGGGTACATATGAATATTTGTGTGCAATGGATATAGAGGATAAGAGTATTATAGGAATACAAAAAATGTTATGTTCACTTGCAGATGTTGAAAACATTGGCAGAAGAATAAGTGATAAGACGGTAGTTGAGAGAATACTGGAGAAAATCATTATCCATTACCAGACACCAAAGGGACATACATATGAAGAATTAAGAGCAATTATTCTTATTGCCGAATGTTTTGATGCCGAGGAATATCTGCTCTCTAACAGTGTAGTACTGGATTCTCTGATTGGTGAATACAATTCTGCCGGAATTGCTATTGCAGGAAAGCTTTTGTTAAAGGGTGAGTATGCACTTGCAGAGGAGTTTATTAATAGAGCAGGAGAATTCTCGGCTGATAACGCCTTTTGCGGTATTGTAAACGACATAATAAGAATGACACCTACAGAGAGAGAAGATGAACTTAAGAAGAAAGAGGTTATAGATTTTATAGAAATTATGCAACCTATGGGACAATATCCGTCATACACAGAAATGAAGGAATATTTACTCCCTTGCATACAGAACCATACAACATTGACAGCCGCAAGAGCATTGTATAAGCTATTAAAAATCAATCCGAATGACGGCACTATTTCAATATGTCTGTATCTTGCAGCTAAATATATAGACGATGCAAGATATATGAAGGAAAAATGTATATATATTCAGAATTCTCTCTACACATGGTTAAAGCATTCTGTATATAAGTTTAAAGAAATTGTTCCCTGTATAATCATGCTATCGGCTGCAAATTTGTATATCGGAAAGGAATTCCCGGAGGTTATCGGCTCATCCGAAGATATTGACGGGTCAATGACAAAGAGTGCGAATGTGCTGTATAACGAGCTTGCAGAAAGAATAGACCTTATTGAAAGAGAAGGTCTTGAAATGACAGCAGGCGATTTGATGGATATAAGTAATGGTCAGGAGCAGATTAATAAGAGTATAGTAGAAGCTGTTATGACAGGAGACTGGAGCAAGGTTCTTGTATGGCTGTATAACAATAACAGAGCTCTTAATTCATACTCAAGACTTATCAAAATAAACGGTGCAGGTATTATGAAGAATATTATCAGTGCCTATAATAATGTTGAGAGTGATGTTGAGGGTGTACGCTTCCTTGAATGGGTTAAAAATGAGGCGGGAAGTGTTGCTTCTATGAAGAATTATGTTAAATTTATATTTAGTCTGACAAAGCATCAGAAGTACAGAGGTGCAATTCAGACAATAATAGATATTCCGTTTGAGGAAAAGGTAATATTTGCAGAATGTGTAAAAATGTATACTTCAAGGACAAGCTATGAGGCTGACACTCTTGCCTGCGGCCTTGCTCTTGGTGCTTGTATAACCCATTATTCGAACTTGAAGGATGAGGCTACATGGGTATATACATATATCAATAAAAATGCATGTGATAATCTCAATGCACGTAATTATACCACTGCATATATGCTTTTTGGAACTCTTGAAAATCTTTTCCGACATTTTGATATATTCATAGATGCAGACGGAAAGAAATTTGTGTCAGGAATACGTGAAAAGGGAGTGGAAATCGAAAAGAGACAAGCATTAAAGAGAATTGCAGCCATTCTTGCAGAGGATAGTTTTACAATAGAGAAATTTGCAAGAGGATTGAGTGTACATAGTTGTATAAATATTTGTACATCATGTCTCGGTCAGTCAATTGCAGATGAGTATAATTTGTTAAAGTATAGAATGACAAGAGAAAATCAATTAATAGCTGACATGGTTTATGATATTGTATGTAAGAGAGAACATGCAAGTGAAAAGCTTAAGTGGATAGATATGTTTGAAATTCCGGAAGCAATGGCAGGGCTTTATTTTGTCTTGAATAAAGTTGCCGGAGGAGCTACAAAAGAGGGTAGAGAAGCGTGGGATAAATACGCAGAAAGCGGACGTGGTGAAAAGCAGAGCACATACCTGTACTCAAAACCACACCCGGCGGCATATTCACTTATTGAATATGATTTTTCTGAAATTGATAAGAGCATTGATGATGAACCTGTGGGAATTCCGGAGTATGTTGAAAAGCTTAATAATGTGTTCCGTGAATTTTATGATGAGGCAGGTGCTGTCAGCGAAATTGAGGAGGAATACGGATATATTCAGTTCAATGATGTAGAAAAGAGACGTATAAAGGCATACCGTATTTACAGGGCATATGTTAACAGTAATTCCAATATGGAGTATCTTGGTTGTGTAAATCTTGGTATTGCGGAATACAGATATCAAAAGGCAGCTTCGGATAACAGAAATGATAAAAATATAATAACACTTTTCTTTGAAATATTTGACTTTGCTGTAAAGACAAAAACAATTAACGATGAACTAAAAATGTTTGTTACGAATGCAATAAAGGATATCGTAAGGAGCTATTCAGATGTTGACACACTTACAGAAAGCTTTTTGCAAAATGAAAAATCCTTTAATATGGTGGCAAAATTGCTTGCTTCTGATCAGGACATCATAAGCTATAGAATTATACTTAAAAACTTAACTAATATTAGTAATGCCGTAGTAAAATACAGGGATGTAAGTCAGGAGCAGGAGCTTTGTACAGAGCTTATTAAGCTTAATCGTGACAATTCTGATAACAGAAACATGGGTGCATCATGGCGTGATACATATTACAGCTTAAAGACTCTTTTATCAGATAAAATAGGAATTTTGCGTGCAAGACCTATACTGGAGTGCGATGTATTAAGCAGAAACGGATTACATGACGGAGCAGTATTCGGACATATAAAGAATATAGGAACAACAACAGCATATGACGTTAAAATTAAGATACTTTTCAATGACGGAAGTATCAGTAATGATTACGAAGTGAGCAGAATAGATCCTGATGTGAAGGTACCTTTTAAGATTGCATATTATGTTGATTCGGATGTCGATGCAATAGAGTTTTCGGTACATTGTTCGTATTTTGACAGGGATGGTAAGGAATTTCCGATGCCTCCTGAAAATGCGGTAATGAGAATGGTATCAAGGGAGAATGCAAAACTTCCTTCAGGATATGATTTGAATACACTGCAATTCAGTGTGGTAAATGATGAGAGAAATATGTACGGCAGAATGAGTGAAATAAAATTCCTTGAGGATGCTGTAAAGGGAGAGTTCAGGGAATATAAAAACACCGTTATAAGAGGATTGAGACGTTCGGGAAAAAGCTCATTGTTAAATTACATGGTTTATTATATCCAGAACAACTGTGATAAGGTTATACCTGTTGATATTGACTGTGAGGCGGCAAAGGGCAGTGTATATTCGGTATTTGTTGAAAAATTCCATGAGTCATTGAGAAAGAGGATAAAGGCAAATGAGGAGCTTTCCGAACTAATTGATATTGAACAAATAAGTGAGTTGTTTGCAACTATTTCAGCAGAAAACTTCAGTATTGACAGGTTAAGCGAGTTTTATCTTGACCTTTCAAAGCTTTTAGGTGGGTACAGGCTTATTCTGGTGTTTGATGAATTTGATACAGTTCTTTCGTATTATGCAGGTGAGGAAAATAATGCGGATATCAGTCTGCACCGTTCGCTAAGAGAACTTACAAACAATTCAGTTATCCGTGAATACGTACACTTTGTGTTCTGTGGTTCAGACCTGATGTATAAATTTGAAAAGGACGGCGGCTCGTTCCATCAGTTCTTCCAGTCTTTAAACAGCCTTGATATAGGCAATATGGGTAAGGAGGATATGAGAGATATGCTCGTTAAGAGCTTTGCTCTTGACAGTGATGAGTCAGAGTATAATCTGCAATATACTCCTGAGGCGATTGACTGGATTTATCATTATACAAGAGGTATGGTATGGCATACCAAGCTTCTTGCAAACTCTATCATAAGTGAACTGAGTGAAAAGCGCAGAAATGTTGTATATCCGAGTGATGTGTGTAAGAATATCAACGTTCTGTCTAATGGCGGTTCATGTGAACAATTATGGATTGCGTGCGAGGAGACGGAAAAACGTATAATTGGTGCAATGCAACATTTGATAAATAAACCATATGGTACAGTTGATTTTGATACAATTGTAAAGGCGGTCGGTGAGACACTTACGGCAGAGCAAATCAGACTGTCTCTCAAATTTTTAACAAAGCTTGGTTTGATTGAGGTAAGAGGTAATTCATATTATTTCCCAAATGAGCTTTACAGAAAGTATTTTAAGTGTCAGGCATCAAAAAAATTAGGCTTTGAATATTATGTTGAGCCAACAGAACCTGAAACAAGTGAGGTTTTCAACATGGTCAGCAATAAGCTTGCAAGCTGGCTGTAAAAAATGAAAGGATAATAGACTGATGAGTAATAAAATAAGCATTATGGGCTCAAGTGGCCCTGTAATGAATAAGGCAGAATTGATAGGCAGGGAAAATGTTTTCAGAAAGCTTGACGAAAAGGTAAATTCCCGCTATCACAGAAACATTGTTCTTATGGGAATGAAGGGCTCAGGAAAAAGTTCGGTATTAAGATGTTATTTTGATATTGAACGACGGATTGAGCTGGTAAAAAAATATAAAAGAATTTATCATTTTGTAACATTCCCAACAGAGCTGGACGAGGACGGGATATTTGGATATCTGATTGATTATATTTCAAATGCTGTTGATATTTTGGAGGAAATTGCGTATCGCAGTGATGATAAGGAGGATAAACTCAGAGAGTATGAAGATATTCTTGAGCTTATACAGGACAAAAAAAACAGGACATCTCATCCGCAGGCATGTCTTGACCAGATACTCGATGCAATATTTACCAAATATAAATACACGTTTACAATTATTATAGATGATTTTCATAACTTTACGCTGTCAACAAAGATTACCTTTGATGACCACAGTGCATTGAGAGAGTTGTTGTCAAGGGGATTATTGTCAGCAGTTGCTGCAACTGACTATAATTTGACAAGAGCATATATAGCGGCATTAAGGGGAACTGGTGAGACAAGGTCGCTATATATTCATGCCTTTGAAGGTAATGATATACTTGTACCGGGTCTTAACTTAGAGGAAACAAAGAAGTATATGTATGCTTGCTTTCCTGATGTTGCCGGGAACTATACAGATGAGGAAATGTATATTATACAGGCATACACTTCGGGTATCCCCGATGCGATTACAAAATATGTAAGTGTATTAAATAATTGCATGGAAAGGATAGGTTGGTGCGAAGAGACGGTACAAAGAAGACAGGCATTTGAGGAAAGTGTAGGATTATCAATTCCATATCTTACATCAATGTATAATAATTGGTGTAAGCTTATGGATATAGGTGTATTAAATGCTCTGAAGCTTGTGTATAGTCAGTATACAACTATACCGAGGGTAAATGACAGGAGTGCGTTCGATGGTAATGCAAGCGAGCTTGCAAAGCGAGGAATGTTATTGGAATTTATGGGAGAAGGCTTCCCGTTGGGATATAAATTTCCGGGCAGACTTTTCGGTGAATTTTTTGAAAAGAATAAAAGTATTCTTACAAATGAGGCGGAAAAGAATGATCCTGATAATGTAGACCACAATCAGATTGTTAATGCTAATGCCAGCTATATAAAAGAAGCTATTACTTTAGCTATAAAGACACTTGACAGTAAAATAGAAATACTGATGAAGAAAAGCTCTGAAAATAATATTGACGAGCAATTTGATAAAGTAATAGAGGCTATTAATAACAGTCAGGGTAAGGTTGCAGAGATTTCTGAAAAGGATTTTGAAAGACTTAACATTGTCGGCACAGAGTATAACTATGTTCGTAATTTGTTCAAAAATGCAATTTACGTTGCCAAGCTTGATAATTTCTTTGAAAATGGAAATGACAGAGATGACTGTACTGAATATATTGCAGGTATAGCAATAAAATATGAGTCATTTATCAAAAAAATTGTTCAACCATTGAAGGATGTATGGGATGAGGTGCGTTTTAATGCTGTCAAGACGGATAAGAACTGTTATGGCATACCGCCTGAGGATTGGGGACTAAAGCTTGTATTTTATGAGAATTTCATCGAAGCCGAGGCTCATGTTCTGGAGAATATATGCTCATCAATCGGGTATCCGGAATATGATGCATATTGGTGGAATGCACTTTCTGAAGCTATGTGCAAGGTAAGACAGGTGAGAAATAAAATTCATGAGAAAATGATTAACCGTAAGCAGGCTAAGAGTATGCTTGACTATCTGTTTGTCAGCATTGACGGAAATGGCGGAAAGACAAACGGTGCAGGAGTTATTCAGGGGCTTATGGTTTGCTCACAAATACATGAGGCTCTTGAAAATAATAAATATGAGTTTCCCGGTATGTGATTGTCATGTGAGACTACCTGATGGGAAGGAGTTGGAAATGTATGTACACAACTAAACAACCTATAAGCTATCACACCTTTATATTTCCTTTTTTGTGGAATGATGCAGGAAAGGTTACAAGAGAAGATTTTAAATGCTGTTTCCAAAAGGGATGGAGAGAAGAAAGCTTCCAGGATATGATAAAGCCGTCAAATAAGTGCTTTTATGACCAATATCATTATTTTAATCAGGCGGCGAGAAATGCGATTTATACCACAAAATTTGATAAGGCGGCAATAGTGTGGAATTACACCTTTGATTTTGAACAATCAGATGAGGCAAGCAGTTGGCTAAAGAGTGTTAAGGGAGAGGATAATCCTGCAAAGTATATTATAAAGAAAGGTGACAGGGAAGCAGCTCTTTCAATTAATGGCGTACGCTTGAAGCTATTTAATACAGGTGTAGGAATGCTTGTGTTTGAGCTTGAAAATTATACATATACCGATGAGAATGATATTCTGTTCATAAATGAATTTGGAAGAAGAGTATTTATGCCGTACTTAAATTCCTCAATAGATAGGATTTGCTCTACATGTGCCGATGATATAGCAATTGAGTATAATGGTAAAAGGATTGAGGCGGCATCAGGGAAGGTAAGCGGGGCAGAGGTTTTGTTTGAAAATGAGATAAAGCTTGCACCAGCTATAATGTTCTTTTTATCAAATGAAGTAAAATCTATAACGGCATCTGCAAATCCGAAAGATAATGAGTATTTTATTGAGCCTATTGTTGATGATAGGATGTTTGTTGCATGTTTTTATAAAAATAAAGAGTATGTACAGGAAATGTCTGAATGGAAGGATGGGACATACAGATATATTTATGATGCAGAAAACAAGAAACCGTATCTTCCTGATAATGCTGCCGGCAGACTATATAAAATGATGTTTGTTGGAGCAGGGCTTAACTGTCACAGCAGAACAATGCTGAAATCTCAACTTGAAAAGCATGTCTATGACAGATGGGTGGAATGTGCATTTAAGCCTGCAAATAGCAGTGAGTATATAGGAAGTGCAACACTTACAGGAATAACGGAGTACAGTTTAATATCAGTGTCAGAGGAGGCACCGATGCTTTTGACAGTACCTTTTCTTACCGAGTATGTTGAAATGGCAATTCTTGTTCTTGCACAAAGAGCCTCGCTGTTGGCATTTGAACGAACAATAAGTGAAATTGCCTGTCATAACACAACAGCAGATGTTGAAACAGTTCAAAGAGATTACATAATTTTCCAGAGTGAATTACTTATCGGAGAGGTAACTCCGCAACAACAGGGAATAGAGCTGTATAATATGATGCTTGAGAGTCTGTTTATAAAAAATCAACAGAAGGAAATAGAAAGTCAGATAAATTCACTTGTCGGATTAAGTAGTGCGGGAAATGAAAAATCTGAAAATATAATACTTTTTGCTCTTGCTGTTCTGGGAATATTTGATGTTGTAAACATAGTTTTTTCGGAATGGTTTGAATATGGTGAAACAGTATGCTTTTCATTATCGGCTGTAATACTTATAGTTATAATGTATTTAAAAACAAGACGAAGCGGATGGTGGAAATAAATAAAAGGCGGTGACGCATAATTGTGTCACCGCCTTAAAATTTAATAACCAACTATTTTTAGTGTTTTAATGCCCTTATTGTCATCAAAAGAGGTTACTCCGCTTCTTAAATTTGTATCCCTGACGTATACAAGCTTGTCGTTATCGTTATATCCTAAAATCAAAGCCTTTGTAATGTTTTTATCGTTTGTACTGAATATAAGCTTTCCTTCACGTACATAAGCATTGAGGTTTCCGTTTCTTATGATTGAAACATTTGTGCCTTTTGAGGCAGAATTGATAAGACTGCTTAGATTATTATCAAGAAAATTAAGTCTGTCTTTTACGTAGCTCAAATAATGCCAGTACACCGGAGTTTCCATTAAATAAAGTTTTGTTGTTGCAAGTGCAGACTTTGAAACAAGAACCTCATAATTCCACAAATTCTGTTCGTACTGCTTAAATATTCTTCTGAGATTATTTGGATTGCTTTCGTCATAATAGTAGTAGTTCAGATAATCAGTAAATTCCTTGTGTTCACAAAGAGCTGATAAAACGTTATATTTACCTACATTATCATAGGAAATAGTTCTGTGGTAAAAATCCACTGGTCAGGGAAAAATCTGAAATTCACATCACCGTCCCACACAGGACCCATATATACCTTCGGGTCATTTTTATCTGAATCCTTGTATAAATATGTGCTTCCTCTTCCGGCGTCATAATTACCTGTCATTTCCTGTAAAAGAAAATACTTAGCACAGCTTTCTAAGTCAAGTACCTCTGAAAAATGACGGCCATCGGGTAAGTATCCATTACCATAGATAGCATTAAATAGGTTACTCATAAGATTTGTAATATATGAATATTTACCTCCGGCAAGAGATTTATCAAGCTCTTCGGGTGATTTAATAGTGATGTTACAGGAATTTGTACTAAACTGAAGTATTTCAGGGTTGTTATCAATTTCAAGCAGATATCCACCTGTTAAGTCCATTTTATCAGCGGTAAGTCCGTTTTCAAGTTGTTCATCGATGTCTGCAATGTCAACCCTTGACGAGCCTATCTTAACTGTTTCAGTAACAGTGTACATTCCTATGTAGTGGTCGTTTAAATATACGTCAGCCATTCTTGCCTCGGGAGTATATGTGATTTTAAAATCATTTGCCATATCATAGGTTATTTTGTTGCTCAAAACATTGTCAAAGGAGTTAAATCTCAACAATGCCCAATCCTTGTTTTTTCCCATTCCGAGTATGTTCAAGCCTTTTTCGAGTTTTATTCCATATGGTCTTTGCTTATCGGTGTCGGTTTTCCATGTTGTATTACCCCTGCCCCTTAGTCGGAATGTTCCGGGAGTTTTTTCTTTTTCGTCATTACCCTTACTTGTAACAATTGTTTCACAGCTATACATTTGGGCTAAATTTTCAGGCGTATTAATGGTTATATCTCCATAACATGACGCAGAGTGGTCAGGTGAAGCATTCATGTCGGCAATGGTTCCATGTGATTCATCAATTTCAAGGAATATGGCAGGGAGCGTTGACACGTTTACAGTAAGCTTAAAGCTTTTACTGCCTGCCGGAACAATTAATGTGTTCGATTGAGTAAAATCGTGAGTAAACTTGTTGATCTGTGTTCCTGTGTTATCGAATACAGTAACAGTAAGCTTTGAGGCATCTGCATTGTGCGGAAGCATAAATTCATATCCACCGTCTGCATAAAATGCGTCTAAACTTTGATACAGACTTGGATTATCTGCATGTCTTGCTCTTACCCAAAACTCATTTTCTGCTGCTGCGTTTACGATTGTTAATGCATAAAATACAGCAGAAATAACTAGAATTTTTAATGTATTTTTAATCACTAATAACCCTCCTTAAATTTCAATATTATACTCTTTTCTGCCCTCAACATGAGGAATAAATATTTTACTGTCAGGATTTTTAATTGTTATATTATACACACAGCCTCTGAATTCTCTTGTTATCTTTACATCCTTCCATTCCTTTGGCATACATGGCTCAATTAAAAGTCCGTCCCATTGTGCTCTTACACCTAAAATGTACTGTGTTGCGGCAATATACATCCATGCGGCAGTTCCTGTAAGCCATGATACATTGGCAAGACCGAATTTGTCGCTTTCAGGACCGAAAATGTTTGAAGCATATACATATGGCTCTGCTTTATATCTCCATTCGCCTGCTTTTTCCTGTGCTATCATTGGTAAGAGCTGGTGATAATATTTGTAAGCATTTTCAGGACGCTTCAAAATACACTCTGCAATAATAGCCCATGTATTTGCATGACAGAATACAGAACCATTTTCTCCGCAACCCTTATTATACATTGTAAGATTTCCATCCTTTGTAGGGTAGTCTGTGGTCATTGAGGGATGAATTTTTTTCACTCCAAGCTCTGTGTCAAGGTGCTCTTTAACACTGTCCATTGCGGTTTTGCCATCATTACCCATTCCCGAAATAACAGACCAGCTTTGTGCGTTTAGCCATATTTTTGCCTGTGGTTCGGATTTTGAGCCTATGAAGGTTCCGTTATCAGTTATACATCTTCTATACCATTCTCCGTCCCATGCAATTTCATTTACAAGCTTTTTTTGCTGTTCGTAGATATCTAAATACTTTTGCTTGTCCTCGCCCTTTAATTCAGCAAGCTCGGCAATTTGTCTTAAAACTGTACCAAATTGCATAGATGTCCATATACTTTCACCTTTGCCCTCTCTGCATACCTTATAGAGCATATCATTCCAGTCTGAGGAAAGCATGAGCGGAAAACCGTTTGAACCAAGATTAGCTAAACAGAAATCTATTGACTTTTTAATGTGTTCCCAGACAGTTGCCTCTCCGCCATCAAAAAATTCAACGACTTCATCAAGATAATCAAGCTTACCTTCTTCAATTACAATGTGATATGCGGTCATAACAAGCCATAAATGGTTGTCTGAATGTATTCTTGCTAATGGCTCCCAGCCTTCTGTCGGGAAGCAGTAATGGTTGGTATGTCCGTCTTTATATTGCTGAGAAAGGAGTAAGTTTAACTTATCCTTGGCACGTCTTAAATCAAAAGGTACCATAGATAAAATGTCCTGTGCAGTATCTCTTACACCTACGCCTCTGAATGTACCTGTTGCATAATAGCTTATATTTCTTGAGAACTGGAAGTTTCTCTCAGCCTGATACGGATTCCATATATTTATCATGGTCTGAGCATCCTTATCAGGAATTTCACACTTAAATTTATTTAGGTGATTATCCCAGTGCTCACCAAGTGCATTAAATGATTTTTCAACAAAATCATTCTGACGGCAGTGTTCAACACATTTCTCTATTTCAGCTTCGGTCATAGCTGTACCGAGGTAAATGTTAATTTCTTTTTCTACGCCTGCTGTTAAATCTACTTCAATCTGTAATGCAAAGCATGGGTCACCACCATAGAGAGTTGAATTTGTACATTTTCCGTTTTCAACATTTTTTGGATTTTCCTCGCTTCTGTATGAGCCTATAAATTCATCTCTGTCGCAATCAAAGCCTGAAACCTTTGCGTCTGTTGCAAAATAAACAAGCGGAGTTTCATCGGGTTTGGGTTGATTTTCAACTCCGTAGCTGTATATAAGCACATTATCCTTTTCATATGCTGAAAGCTGATGCTTGTTATAGCACTGCCATTGCAGCTCTCTCATAAATTCCATCATTCCAAGCTCAACATATGCAAAAAGAGTTATTTTCTTATCAACATCAGATGTAAGCTTTAAATTCCAGATTAGCGCATTTTCATAAGGACCTACAAAGTATCTTGCAACTGCATCTATTCCGTTTCTCTTTGCTTCAAATCGGGTATACCCCATGCCATGAGTTGAAGACCATACATCAGGCTTCGTTTTACAGGGTTCATTTGTCGGAGTCCAGTATTCTGCTCCGTCTTTTATGTATGTATAAAATCCGCTCCTGTCTGTAGGCAAGTGGAAAAATCTGTAATGATTTATTCTCCATATCTGCGGAGACTTGTAGAATGCAACTCCGCCTCCTGCCTGTGACATCATGGTATGAAATGTTCCGTTTGACAGATAATTCATCCATGGTGTTGGTGTATTATACCTTTCAAAAGATATTTCTCTTTTTTCGTTGTTAAACTTGTACATTATTTTTCCTCCGTAAATCAAATTTCATCTGCTTTATTATATGCGACCTCACATGCCTCTTGCTCCATGTTACAACCTAAAACATATACCTGAACACTATCAATAATATTACCTATAGTGGCAAGCATTATATTATATAGATTATTTTGCTTGGGTCGTGATGTTTGTGAAAGCATAAATATCAGTGCTTCTTTGTTCTCTGCGGTACGAATGTTATTTTCTTCGGCACGCTGCAATATGTAAAAAGCTTTTAAGGGTACGCTTACATTTTTGTTGTAGCCTTCCTTCCCGCACCATGGTGTTCCAAAAACATAAGGCTTACCTTCAATTAGTCTTACTATTGGTTTATCGCCATTTATAACAAAAGCCCTTTCGCCAAATTTATTAAGCCATAAATTCATATGTGTTGTTTTACCTGTTCCGCTGTTTGCCGAAAACAGATATGCATTATTATCAACACTTATTGCGGCAGAGTGAATTAATACAGCATCATATTTTAATATTTCAGCACAGATATTGCGGTAAATACATGTATTTTCTAAAACTGCGTCAGAAAATCCTGGACTAAGAGTTCTTTCCTCTGCAATCTGTTCATCTGTTGCAAAGGTTGAAAACACCGGTTTTTCATCGCCTTTATAGAGATAGTCAAAACACATATCGTATGTAAATTTATATCTTGCTTTTACTTCAATCACTAAGCCTGCAAGCTTTAAAATCATTTTTCTGATTCACCGCCGTTCACTTTTATTTCTATATCACATATTATATAACATTGTTGAACTATTTGCAAGATGTTTTTAAAAAAGAGGGAGGTTTTTTATTATGTATGACAGACAACGGGCAGTTAATTATGCTCACAGATGGGCATTTTCAAGAAATCCTCTATACTATGATTTTCAAAATATTGGCGGAGACTGTACTAATTTTGCATCTCAGGTTATCTATGCCGGATGCGGAGTCATGAATTATACTCCGACGTTCGGATGGTACTACCGAAGTGTGAATGATCGCACACCTTCATGGACAGGGGTAAATCAGCTATATAATTTTCTTATTTCAAATCAGGGTGTAGGTCCGAGAGCGGAGGTAATACCTCTTAGTGATGTTTTACCGGGTGACCTTGTTCAACTTGCTTTTTCACAAAACACGCAAAGCTTTGACCATTCTCCTGTAGTTGTCGCAAATCTTACAGGAACACCTGAAGGAATATTAGTTGCAGCACATACAAATGACTCTGATAACAGACCGTTATCTACATATAGCTACACCCAGCTAAGACCGCTTAGAATCAGCTGTTAAATCTTTAAAAAGTACTTGTAATTACCTCAAAATTATGATATAATTTTATATACACTAAGGTTTAGGAAGGAATAAAATCATGATATACGTATTATTAGCGGACGGATTTGAAGAAATTGAGGCGATTGAGCCTATAGATATTATGAGAAGAGCAGGGCTTATGGTAATGACTGTCGGTATTCAGACCAAAAATGTGTGCGGAGCACATGGAATTAAGGTTGAGGCAGACATTACCATAGCTGACGTTAACACTGCAGATATGGAAATGCTTGTTCTACCGGGAGGTGCAGGACATACCTTGTTAAATGAAAGTGAAGAGGTTCACAGTCTCATTGATTTTGCGGTGCAAAATAATATTTACATTGCGGCAATCTGTGCATCCCCTTCAATTTTGGGAAGAAGAGGTCTCTTAAAGGGTAAAAAAG
>JAFQNU010000156.1 GCA_017420825.1 Clostridia bacterium | reverse complement strand
TCCTATGGCAGATTTGGAAAAAAGTGTGGCAACTGCAGAGGAGATGGGTCATTTGGGAGGACCTATACCAACATTCGAGGAATGGATAACTATAACACAAATAGAGGTAACACCTGAAAAAGCAGAATTTTCACTCTCAGAACTGCCTGATGATGTTACACCTGTCTATACGGTGGAAAAGTTTGAGAATGAAGAGTGGAACAGCTATGATACAAAAATTGATATTAAGCATACAAAAGCAGAAATTTACAGCAAAAACGGTGATTTTGAAATCGGCACATACAGAATATGTGTAAACTCAGAGCTGGGTGACACTGTATATGCTGAATTTGAAATAAATTAGTTCTACGAAAGAGGGGATATTATGAAAAAGTTATTATCACTATTGGTTACATTGTCGCTTATGCCGACTGTGCACACATTTGCCGAGGACACAACAAAAATGCAGAATATTTTAGCATCGGTTAAACAAAGAATTACAGATACGGAGGAATTTGACAAGTTCAATTCTAATTATTCAGAATCTGACGGAGAGATGAGTTATTATTTTTCCTGGTATAGCGAAGGTGAAAACTACAAATCATTAGATGTTAATGTATGTGATGATGGAGTAATTACCAATTACAATTATTATGATTCAAAATATAACAGAAGAAATGACAAGCCCGTTCTTGATGAGTTGACATCATCTGAAGCCCTTGAAAAAACAAAGAAGCTTGTTAAGGTGTTAAATCCCGACATATACGAAAATATTGTTTTCGGGGAAAATCAAGCCTCTTTGTTTGACAATACATATTCATTTCCTATAAAGCTTTATTACAATTCAATACCTGTAAATAATGCAAATGGTAATGTTACTGTTGACCATAAGGCAGAAAAAATTTTAAATTTTGATATTAACTATATCTCCGGTCTTTCATACGAAAGTGCGGAGGGGGTAATTGATACGTACGGAGCATGGAAAGCATTTTCAGACAATGCAGGAGTAGAACTTTTGTATGAGCTTGATTATTCTAAGGAGGATAGTAAGGTTGTTTTAGTGTATCGTCCTGAAATTGAATATAATTCTTATATTGATGCAAAAAGCGGAGAGATTAAGAAAATAAGTTATGATATATATTCCTTTAATACAAAGCAGTCAGCAATGGAAGAGGCAACAATGGATATGGCAAGGTCAATGGGTGCAAGCTTTACCGAACAGGAGCTTGCAGAGTTTGAGGAAATTGAAGGCTTAATAACACAAAAAGAGGTTGAGGAAATAATAAGAGGATATTCGTGTCTGGATATTGATGCAGATGCTGAAATTTCGTCAATAAGGCTTAATTCATATGATGAGAGCAAAACATATTCAGTTTACTTTTCTAAAGAAAATAAGAACTGTGCATATGCAAGCATTAATGCAAAAACAGGAGAGCTTATGAGTTGGAGAAGCTATTCTGACTACGATTATGAAAAAGAAACAGATACAAAAACTGCTCAAAAGGCTTTGGAAATGCTGTTGCCGAAGTATTATCATGAATATAAGCTGTCAGAAAATGAAAAAACAGAATTTAATTACATAAGATATGTTAATGATGTGAAATTCCCTCATGACTATGTAAATATTTCAGTAAATTCCGATAATGGAAAGGTATCTGCATTTTCGTACACTTACACAGATAAGGAATTTCCAAGCCCTGAGAATGTTATATCTGCGTATCAGATTATTAAAATACTTAGCGCTAATGCAGAGCTTGAATTAAGATACATACCTCTTATGAATGAAAACAGGAAAAGAACTGTTGCTTTGGGCTATATAAATGACGGATTGCCGTCATACAGAATAGATGCTATTGAGGGTGTTTTGAAGAATGAAGTTAATCAAAATGATGAAGAGCTTATCTATTCAGACATTTCAGAACACTATGCAAAAACTGCTATTGAAACTCTTGCACACTACGGCATAGGTTTTGAGGGCGGAAAATTCAAGCCTGATGAGATTATAACACAGGAAGACTATGTTTCACTCCTTATGGCTACTTTTATATCCCGTTCGCCTGTTATTATACGTGAGGATAATGAAATAAGCTATTTGTATAAAATGGCACAGAGCGAGGATATCATAAGAAAAGATGAGGAAAATCCTAAGGATGCACTAAAGAGAGAAATGGCGGCTGTGTATATGATAAGAATACTTGGAATTGAAGAGTATGCACAGTTAGAGGGTATATATAACTGTATGTTTGAAGATGTTCATAAAAATATTGGAGCGATAACTATTCTTGGTGCTATGAAGGTCTTTAATGGTGACGGAAACGGATGCTTTAACCCTGAAAACAATATAACAAGAGCAGAAGCTGCTGTTATGATTTACAATTACTTAATTAACAATTAAATTTTATGTGCCCATGTCGTGTGACATGGGCAATGCTTTTTAATATTCCTCTTCAACCTCATCGACCACTTCAAGCTTACTTATAGATACCTCATAAGCGGTTTTGGTTATTGTCTCATCCTCAGAGAGTTTTTTCTGATAGTCTCTGGATTGAATACGTCCCCAGATTTTTAAATTGTCTCCTACCTTTAAGTTTTTACAGTATCTCGCATTACGTCCCCATGCAATAACGGGTATGTAATCGGATTTGTTATAGGTGCGGTTTACTGCAAGCAAAATATCGGTTATTTCTCTTCCAAACGGAGTAGTTCTGTACACAGGCTCTTTGCATACATAACCATTTAAAAACAGTGAGTTTGGATTTGTGCAGCTGTCAGGCTCAATTAAGGCTATATCCTTTGCAAATACAGTTAAAATAAGCTTGTTATCACCATTTTCATAGCTGTTATATGAACGGAATTGCCCGTTAACCTCAATAAAATCGTCAGGCTTGAGAGAAATATCAGAAATCAGCCTGTCTGAAATCATTATTTTGATTTTGTCTGAAGCACCTGATAAGCGGGGGATTCTAAGTGTGAAGGTGTAGAAATTCTCGCCGTATATTTCATGATTAAAGATTAATTCATCTTCAATAACACCGCATACGCATGCAATGTTATTGCTGACAAGGTTTTGCATATATGTTACCATTCCTTTCTGTGCTGTTTATTTATAAGCTATTCTATTCCTTTGTATTCCGATTTATGCTAAATTTTAATTTCTGCATAATTTATTATTCCGCAAACCAGAGAACAAATGACTGCACTCAATAAATTGCAGAGCTCTGCCTTGTATTTTGAATTAATTAAAATTTCACCTATTGGCAGTATGTTATCAAACATACCGCAGATTTCACGTTGTATGCTTACGATAAATGAAATGGAGTTTTCTCTGTGATTTACCGATGAAATTGTTACTGAGCTTGTTGGGTTGTAGCCATAATCAATTGCATTCGGGTGATTGATGTGGGGGAGAAATCCGTTATCGGTGTTGTATATCAGTATGCTTTTTTCGCTCATACATTCCACAAGGTCATAGATTACAAGCTTTGAATTCTGTTCATTATCAAGAATGAGTACATCAAGCTCAACAGGATATATCTTTTTTTCATTAAATATTATTAATGCGTATTTTATTCCGTTTTTCTCCAGAAAATTCAGTTCATATTCTGTTTTTGGATTATTTTTTTTTACTGCAACAACCTTCCTGTCCGATTTAAAAATCATAACAAGAGCGTTAACTATTTGTGCAGAGTTGTTTGGTGCAAGAATACCTATTTTTGTCATGATATTTTCCTCTTTCGGACTAATTGATGTTGTTATTATTTCTTAAACCTGTTTAAATATTCATATAGTAATACATCGGAGAATTTTTTCATATATTCAAATAATAAAACTGAAAGGAAGTATCCCAATGAAAAAATTTATT
>JAFQNU010000155.1 GCA_017420825.1 Clostridia bacterium | reverse complement strand
TGCAATATTCTTTGCAATTTCCTTTTCCATTTCGGCAATACCCTTAGAGGAATCAACAACAAAAATAATTACGTCCATCTCATGCATAGAGTCATTTGCTGTCTTTACCATGATTTCGCCAAGCTTATTGTGAGGCTTATGAATTCCAGGGGTATCGGTAAAAATAATCTGTTCCTCATCGGTTGTATGAATTGCAAGAATTTTAGTTCTTGTAGTTTGAGGTTTATCTGAAACAATGGCAATTTTTTGCCCTGCTATCTGATTTAAGAGTGTTGATTTGCCGACATTTGCCATTCCTACAATAGAGCAGAAGCCGGACTTAAATTCTTTTTTTTTCACGCTATAAAATCCTTTCGTTAAATTATTATTTTTTCGTACATTTTCCCGTTACAAATATTAATCCGAGTATACCTGTTGTGATGCAAACAATCAGAACATGGGGTGTTGTGAAAATATATGTAAGGGTGGAAATAATACGGGGTATGTCAAAAAAGAGCATAAACCCTACAATCACAGCGAATATGGCACACACAAGCACAGCACCTGCGGCGGTGTCCTTTGCAAGCATTGCAGACTTTTTATATTCGTCTGTTGCAGTGTTAACAGTGCATTCAATGGCAGTGTTAAACATTTCCGCAGCAAAAACCATAGCTATAGTTAAAAATAAAACTGCCCACTCGGATTTGTTAAGACCAAAGAAGTAAGCAAAAATGACTATCAGCACAGCTATCAGGAGGTGGACGCGCATATTCCGTTCTGATAAAAAGGCTGATTTTATGCCGTTTGCCGCATATTTAAAGCTTTTTAAAAATCTACGCATAAAAATGCTCCTTTGTAAAAAGTTTATACATTTCTTGTAACCCCCATTTTATCAAGAACCTCTTTTTGTTTTTTAAACATAAGCTGTTCTTCGTCCTCGTTATGCTCATGGTCATAGCCGAGAAGATGGAGCATTGAGTGAACTGTCAAAAATGCAATTTCACGAATAAATGAATGACCGTATTCGTTTGCCTGAGCCATGGCACGCTTTGCACAGATTACAATATCACCAAGCATAACAAGCTCATCATTAAAATCAAAATCTGAATTTACAATATTCAAATCATCATCAAATTCGAGGATAGGGAAGGAGAGAACATCTGTTGGTGAGTCCTTTTGACGGTGCTCAGAATTCAACTGTCTCATTTCCTCTTCGTCTACTATGATTACACTGACCTCTGCATCAAATTTGCAGTCCTCATATGCCATTACTTCGTCAATACTGCATTTTATGACATTCTCAATTTCTGTTGAAATCTCTATTTCGTTTTGGTTGTTCTGAATGTATATCTCTGTCATGTCTCTTTTTCATCTCCTGTTCCTTGTCGTACTTTTCGTATGCTTTTATAATTTTTTGCACAAGCGGATGACGAACAACATCCTTCTCTGAAAATTTACAAAAGGCAATGCCCTCAATATTTTTAAGGATTTTTTGTGCTTCCTTAAGACCTGATTTTTTGCCGTCAGGCAGGTCAATTTGAGTTATATCACCTGTTATAATTGCTTGTGAGCCAAAGCCTATTCGTGTTAAAAACATTTTCATTTGTTCAGGTGTTGTGTTTTGTGCCTCATCAAGAATTATAAATGCGTTATCAAGAGTTCTGCCTCGCATGTAGGCAAGAGGTGCAACCTCAATCACACCGCGCTCCTGATTTTTTAAAAAGCTTTCTGCACCGAGCATTTCATACATACCGTCATAGAGTGGTCTTAAATACGGGTCAACCTTATTCTGTAAGTCTCCCGGTAAAAAACCGAGCTTTTCACCTGCTTCGACAGCAGGACGAGTAAGAATAATTCTTGAAACCTCTTTGTTCCTTAATGCTGTAACCGCTCTTGCAACTGCAAGGTAGGTTTTTCCTGTTCCTGCAGGTCCTATTCCGAAAACAATTGTGTTTTCTTTCATTGCTTCAACATATTGCTTTTGTCCGAGGGTTTTTGTTTTTATCGGTGCACCCTTCTGATTAATAGCAACGCAGTCATCGCCAAGCATTTTCAGGTCGAAACCGCCGTTTTCCTGTACCATTGTTATGGCATAGAGGATTTTTTGTTCATCTATGACCTCACCCTTTTCGAGTATGCTCATAAGAACGTCAACCACCTGTGAGCATTTTTCCAGGTTGTCCTCGTCACCTGATATCTTAATTATATTATCACGTCCGCAAATACTTACAGACATAGCCTTTTCCAATAGTTTTACGTTAGAATCAAAATCTCCGAAAAAGTCCGCAAGTGATATTTCTTCGGGTATCTCAATCTGTCTCTGATTCAAAAAAAATCAATCCTTTCGTGTATTGCGTATTTATCCGACTATTTTCTTTTGAACGCCTATGTTTTCAATAAATTCCATTTCAACACTTACCAAAACAGTGTTATCATCAATTTTTTGATGGTCTGTTTTTTTATTTACAAGTACAGAGCCGGGTAAAAGCTCCTTTGCTATTGCCTCTTCAAGCTCATATTGGGCTTTTTGTATAGCAGTATCATAATCTATTGGTATGTTAACAATTTCAATTTCGTTGTAATGCTGTTCATATATACCGATACCTAAATAATGATTTTTTCCTAATTTCAATTCATTCAGAGTTTCGGTTACACGGTATTCTTTAAAATCCACCTTTTCTCTGAAAAATAAATCAAAGCATTTTGAAAAGAGCTTGAGTGTTCTGAATGTCTTGGATTTCCCTGTGGGAGTTGCAAAATCATATGACAGCTTATATTCTCTGCTCTTTTTATGGTGTGTGCAGGCAAGCACCTCACCAATTGAGTGAACGGTTTTTAAGGTGGAGTCAGCAGAAGTAAGAGTTCCTGCAATAAGAACGTCACCCTTCATTACAGTGTCACCTGTTAAAACTCTTTTTTCGCCGTTTTTCTCGGTAATCTTGTAAATAATGCCGTCACGTTGGGCAACAATATCGCACGGAATTGAACGGTTAACAACCTTTGGCGGTTTTATACCCTCGTTGTATTCCACAAATGCCTTTGTACCCTTGATATTTACCCATGCCCAGACAAGATTATCGGTATTGCTCATAATAATATTTTTCATTTGCTCACCGTCGGGAAGTAAAGGCTTAAAAGCACCTATACGAAGACCGGCATCTTCAAGGGCGAGAGAAATTTGCTCCGCTGTTTCTTTGCTTTCTCCGTCAATTTCAATTGACCATATAAACAGGGAGGAGGTAAACATGAAGCATATAACCGCAATAAAGCCAAGGATAAGGAAATATCTCTTTTTTAGCTTGCTTATAAAAAAAGGTAATCCGCATTTTTTTACAATGCGTATGTGGGTGCGTGTCTTTTTACATACCGACCGCACCTTGAAAAAATCCTTTATACCTATACGCATAATGACGCTGTTATTATTCCTTTTTCCTATATGAAAAAGCTTTATTCCAACACTCGCGCAGGTATATAAAAAACGTTCAATATACAGACTCGTTACCTTTATTATAACATATCCTTTCACAAAATGAAAGATTTTATTAAAAATCATAACAAAAAACCTCTTAAATTTCTACTTTTTATATATTATAAACACATTCTTTTGTTGATTTGTTCTAATTAATTTCAGATGGTAATGGTTTTTGGTATTTCTTACAAAATTCAATTTTAAAAATATTTCCGCCAATAAATATTGTATTTAATTCAAGCCCTGTTATAACAAGCTCGTCACCTGTAATCACTATTTGTTTTTTGTTGGCTGAAAGACGAATAATATCGGTGTTATATTCCAATATACCCTTGTAATTATCAATTTCTATTTCCTTGTTGCCCAGAAGTGTTATACGTGGCATATTCATTACAAAATCCTTTGGCAATTCTGTAACCTCTGCAAGCTTTTCTCTGACGGTTTTTTTCATTGACAACACCTTCTCACTGCAATTTACTATTTTATACGAATTTATGCAATTGTTTTTAAATTAATTCATATAATTGTCGTGAAGGATAGTAAGAAAGGGAGTTTGGAGAAATATGAAAAAAATATTAACATATATAATTGTGTGTTCAGTAACAATAATTTTGGTTTTAAATCCTGATAAATCTGTATATTATGCAAGAAATTCACTTGGTTTATGTGCAGAAATTATAATACCGTCGCTTTTTCCGTTTTTTGTGTGTTCGGGACTTTTGGTGTATTCAGGCTTTTGCGAATTGCTTGCAAAGCTTTTTTCGCCTGTAATGAAACCGGTGTTTAATGTAAACTCATCGGGAGCGTCAGCGTTTGTGCTTGGAATTATAAGCGGTTACCCTCTTGGTGCAGTAACAACATGTCAGCTTTACAGAGGTATGTATGTATCAAAAACCGAGGCAGAAAGACTACTTGCTTTTTGCAATAATTCAGGACCATTATTTATAATGGGAGCGGTAGGAGTGGCAATGTACCACAGTACAAGGGCAGGAATTATTTTGTATATAGCTCATATCCTGGGAGCACTCACTGTGGGACTTTTAGCAAGATTTTATAAAACTAAGGATTTTTGTGCGCCAAGAAGCACGATAACCATGCAAAACACAAGCCCGATATTTTCGTCGGCCGTAACAAGCTCTGTTCAAAGTATATTGACAGTTTGTGCAACTGTTGTGTTTTGCAGTGTCATATCAAGTTTAATGCTTGATGTTATATCAGTAAATTCATATTTAAAGGCTATAATAAATGGGGTATGTGAATTTGTTTCCGGACTTAATAATGTCTCTGCACTTGATACAGATTTGGTGTCAAAGCTGTTAATATCTTCGTGGATATGTGCTTTTGCAGGGATAAGTGTTCATTTGCAGGTTATGAGTGTTGTGGGGGATAGCGGTCTTAGCCTAAAGCCATACATTTTTGGAAAGCTTTTGCATGGATTTTTTTCGGTGTTTTATACATATATAATTTTAAGACTTATGCCTATAAGTCAGACAGTATTCTCTGTTATAAATCAGGAAAGAAGGATAAGTGCAGGTTTTTATATAAGTTCAGGCTTCTGCGTGACGTGTGTTGCAATTCTTACAATTTTGTCTGTTGCAGGATTAATATTCAAATTAAAAAAATCTGTATAAAAAAATAAATGTTCCTGATAATATTAGTAAAATATTATGGGAGTAATTTTAATGGATAAGCTTTTTATATATCTTCTTGGTGCCGCAGGTTACGGGATTTTAGAGCTTTTGTGGCGTGGTTACACGCATTGGACAATGCTTGTGGTTGGCGGTTTGTGTTTTTTTCTTATTTACTATTTGTTTGGGAAATACAGCTTTTGCAGTATTTGGGAAAAAGCATTGGCAGGCAGTATGATTATAACAGTGGTTGAGTTAGTGTCGGGAATTATAATAAATGTAATTCTTGGTTGGGCGGTATGGGATTATTCCAAAGAACCGTTTAATATTATGGGACAGGTGTGTCTTTTGTATAGCGGACTATGGTTTGGAGTGTCGGCAGGGCTTGTTTATCTTTGCAAGAGTGTAGAAAAGCTTGTAAAGTACTTAAGTGAAGGAAAAAACCGTTTTGCGCAATAAGCAAAACGGTTTTAAAATTATTCTTTAATTAAATGTACGTTAACATGGTCATATGTCATTTCAATACCCTGTTTGTCAAACTCCCGTTTGATGTTTTTGAGTAACTCGAAATATGCTGTCCAGTAATCGTCGGTATTTGCCCATGCCCTCACAACATATGAAATTGAGCTGTTTCCGTATTCGGTGACACTTGCAAAAACTGCCGGCTCTTTTAATATTGTGTCCACAGCATTTGCACTGCTGATTAATGCATTTTCTACTTTAGAAACTTCACTGTCATATGATGCAGTTATGTTTATGTCAATTCTTCTTGTTTTTTCGGCTGTGTAATTTGTTATCTTTGATTGAGAAATTTCTGTGTTGGGAACATATATAAGTTTATTGTCGGGTGTTGAAATTTTTGTGTAGAATAAGCCAATTTCCTTAACCACACCGCCAATTGATGCAGTTTCTATATAATCCCCTTCAACAAAAGGCTTTGTACCGAGTATTGTAAGACCGCCTGCAATGTTTGAAAATGAGTTTTGCACAGATAATGAAATAGCAAGACCTGCAACACTGAATACTGCAATGAGTGAGGTTACAGGTATTCCCAAAATGTCGGCAACAATTATTATTGCAACAAAGTATAATAGAATTTTTATGGTTGTACCGATAAAACCTGCAAAGGTATTGTTAAGCTGGGTTTTTGATAGTAGTTTGTTGATTATTCCCATGATGGCACGTATAGCTATATAGCAGATAGCAAAAATAACTATTGCGGATAAAATACTTCCGATACTAAAGGTTCCGATTGAATAATTTAAAATGTTCATTTTTTCATTCTCCGTTCTTTTTTCTGAATTTTTAGAATTTTTTTGATAAAAGTATTGACAATTATAAAAAAACATGCTATAATTTATCAATGTTATGGCCCGTTGGTCAAGCGGTTAAGACTCCGCCCTCTCACGGCGGCGACAAGGGTTCGATTCCCTTACGGGTCACCAAAAACCCGCACACGACAGTGTGCGGGTTTTTACTTGTTACTTATTCACTGTTCCCCAAAAAATAAAAGCACTAAGCTCATAGCTTAG
>JAFQNU010000154.1 GCA_017420825.1 Clostridia bacterium | reverse complement strand
GTTGATTTTTTCTTTCTAAGTATTTTGTGTAAATTATTGAATTTTATTTTATTTTATAGTATAATATTAATATTGATAAATTTTAAGGAGGATTCAGTATGTCAGATTACAAAGAGATTTACGAGCGTTGGCTTACATCAGATGTTGTTGATGAGGATACCAAAAAGGACCTGTCAGAAATCAGCGGTAACGAAAAAGAAATTGAGGAAAGATTTTACAGAGAGCTTGAGTTCGGCACTGCAGGAATGAGAGGTATTTTAGGTGCAGGAACAAACAGAATGAATATATATAATGTACGACGTGCCACAATGGGTGTTTTAAAAAGAGTTCAAATGCTCGGCGAAGAGGCTATGAAAAAGGGTGTTCTAATCGGATATGACACAAGAAATTTTTCAGATACATTTGCACGCGAAACAGCTTGTGTTCTTGCCGCAGGCGGAGTTCGTGCATATCTCTACGATTGTGTTCACTCAGTACCTGAGGTATCGTTTGGAATACGTGAATTAGGCTGCAGTCTTGGTGTGGTTATAACAGCAAGCCATAATCCGAAGGAATATAACGGCTACAAGGTTTACGGACCTGACGGCGGTCAGCTTCCTCCCGATGCGGCTGAAATTGTAATTGACGCAATCAATGAGTGTGACGTTTTTGATGATGTTATAACAATGCCGTTTGATAAAGCAAAGGAAGATGGCTTAATTGAAATTGTAGGAAAGGAATTAGACGAAAAATTCCTTACAGCCATTTCAACTCAGCAGTTAAATCCTGATGCGGTTAAAGCGGTTTCTGAAAGCTTTAAACTGATATACACACCGTTACACGGAACAGGAAGCAGACCTGTTCAGGCAATTTTAAAGAGAATAGGCTTTGAGAATGTAATTGTGGTAAAGGAGCAGGATACCGAGGACGGTAATTTCCCGACAGTTAAATCTCCAAACCCTGAGGAAAAGGACAGCTTTAACATTGCAGTTAAGATGGCAAAGGAAAATGATGTTGACCTTATAATAGGAACAGACCCCGACTGCGACAGAGTGGGAGTTGTGGTAAGAGACGCAAACGGCGAGTACAGAGTATTAACAGGTAATCAGACAGGAGCTTTGATGCTTGAATATATTCTTTCACAGAAAAAAGAACAGGGGACATTAAAAGACAATTCCATAGTTATTAAAACTATTGTTACAACCGAGCTTGCAACTGCAATAACAAAGGCATATGACGTAGAGATTTTAGATGTATTAACAGGCTTTAAATATATCGGCGAAAAGATGACTGAATACGAAAAGACAGGCTCACACAGCTATGTATTCGGATTTGAAGAAAGCTACGGCTCACTTGCAGGAACACACGCAAGAGACAAGGACGGCGTTGTTGCAACAATGCTGATTTGTGAAATGGCGGCATTTTACAAGACAAAGAATATGTCATTATACGAGGCAATGCAGGAAATCTATAAAAAATACGGATACTACTGTGAAAAAACCGTTTCCTTTACAATGCCGGGCAAGGATGGTATGGAGGAAATGGCAAAGTTATTAAAGGGCTTACGCACAAATCCGTTAACAAGAGTTTATAACATGGACATAATATCCGTTACCGACTATCTTGCTCAGACCATAACGACAGATAATAATACATCAACCTTTGATAACCTTCCGAAGTCTGATGTTTTAAAATACAATTTATCGGACAACAAATCAAGCTTTATTATAAGACCTTCAGGCACAGAGCCAAAAATTAAATTCTACATGGCGTCTTCTGCAGATGATTATAAAACAGCTGAAAAAACCGTTGAAAATATGCTTGATGATATCAAAAAACAATTGAATTTATAATAACGAACGACTGCAAAGCGAAAATTCGCTTTGCAGTCTCTTTCAATTTGGTCGCACGCAAACGGGCATTTATTTTATGCACATTTTCAAATAACATATGTAAAAATCCATCCCCACTTCCCCATATAAATTGAAATTAAAAAAGGTGCATAGCAAACTATGCACCGAAAAATGCATAGTTAGTTTTTGTCGCCAAACGAAAACTGCACATGTATCTTAAAAGATGTATGCAAAACTATGCATTTTTACCGAAAGTAAAAATACATACATCTAATAAAACACAATTCAATTTTCGTTTGGCAGTGTTATTATAGCATATTATGACGTGTTTGTAAACCGTTTTTACTAAAATTTGCAAAAAAAGGACAACCCTATCGGTTGTCCGTAATTTTTTTGATTATCTTGAAGCCTTTGCAGTCTCAACAAGCTTTGCAAATGCAGCAGGATCTGCGATAGCGATTTCTGAAAGCATCTTTCTGTTCATTTCGATATTAGCCTTCTTCAAACCGTCCATAAATGTTGAATAGTTCATTCCATTCATCTTTGCAGCCGCACTTATTCTTGCAATCCATAATCTTCTGAAATCACGCTTTCTGCGCTTTCTTCCGATATATGCATTCTGCATTGAACGCATAACTGCCTGATTAGCTGTTCTGTATATTCTGCTCTCGCCGCCTCTGAAGCCTTTAGCGAGCTTCAAAACCTTTTTATGCTTTTTTCTTGTATTTAAAGCACCTTTAACTCTTGCCATTGGTTATTTACCTCTCTTTCGGATTATTTATAAGGAATAAGCTTCTTGATTACAGCTGCGTTTGCTGCAGAACAGTAAGCTTGCTTTCTTAAATGTCTTTTTCTCTTTGTTGTTTTCTTATTAAGTATGTGTCTTCTGAACGATCTGTTCATCTTAACCTTACCTTTTTTTGTAAGATTAAATCTTTTTGCTGCTCCTCTGTGTGTCTTTATTTTAGGCATTTGTAACACTCCTTCCAAAACTAAATTATTAAGCTATCGGCGATAAAAACATTGTCATGTTTCTGCCTTCAAGCTTGGGTGCCTTATCCATGTTGCCAACTTCTTTTACATATTCGGCAAATCTAAGCAACAAAGCCTCGCCTATCTCTGAATGACTGATTTCTCTGCCTCTGAATCGAACGCTGACCTTTACCTTATCACCATTTTTCAAAAACTTCACTGCATGATTACACTTTGTGTTAAAATCATTAGTGTCGATTGACGGTGAAAGCTGAATTTCCTTGGTGTTTACAACCTTCTGATTCTTACGGTTTTCCTTCTCACGTTTTGCAAGCTCAAACTTATACTTACCATAGTCCATAATTTTGCATACGGGCGGTTCTGCATTAGGTGAAATCTTTACAAGATCCAATCCCTTTTCAAGCGCCACATTCATAGCTTCCTTACCTGACATGATACCAAGCTGATCTCCGCTGTCACTGATAACTCTGACCTGTGCATCACGAATTTCTTCGTTGATTTGCAATTCTTTGTTAGCTATATAAATCCCCTCCGAACATAATAAAATTAATTGTGCAACAAAAAAACGGATACAAAACTATCCGCAAAAATACACCCCGATACCGGAGAAATATTTACCGCAAAGCCTTCGCCGTACGGTGAGAACGGATATGTTCTGCTTGTTAACGTGTAATATGATACCACATTTTTGTTTATTTGTCAATAGTTTTTTTAATTTTTTTTAATTAAATATATAAGAGGTGCTTTTAACACCTCTTAACAGCATTATTTAATTCTTTTTGATAAGTGTCTGCTTCCGTATTGCGCACCGTGACAAAGTTCCAGCTCTATCCTTAAAAGTCAGTTATATTTTGCTACTCTCTCACTTCTGCATGGTGCTCCTGTTTTAATCTGTCCGCAATTTAAGGCAACAGCCAAATCCGCAATCGTCGTGTCCTCGCTCTCACCGCTTCTGTGTGACAATATTGCACTGTAGCCTGACATGTGAGCCATTTCCACTGCATCTAACGCTTCTGTAAGAGTTCCTATCTGATTTACCTTTACTAGAATTGAATTTGCACATTCTTCATCTATTCCTCTTTTCAGACGTTCTGAATTTGTAACAAAGAAATCGTCACCCACAAGCTGTATTCTTGATGACAGTCTCTGACTCAATCTTTGCCAGCCCTCCCAGTCATCTTCAGCAAGTGCATCTTCGATTGATATTATCGGATATTTGTCAATCATGCTTTGCCAGTAATCTATCATTTCGTCCTTCGTTCTTACAATCTGTGATTTTGTCATTTTATATGTGCCGTCACTCTGATACCATTCACTCGACGCCGCATCAAGTGCAATAACAAAATCCGTTCCCGGCTTATATCCAGCCTCACTTACAGCCTGCAATATAAGCTCAACCGCCTCTTCATCATTATGAAGATTAGGAGCAAAGCCTCCCTCATCACCTACCGATGTTATTGCATTGTTTTTCTTCAAAATTCTCTTTAATGTATGATACACCTCAGAGCACTGCATTAATGCGTCCCTGAATTTTTTTGCACCCACAGGCATAATCATAAATTCCTGAATATCAACATTATTATCAGCATGAGCACCTCCGTTTAATATATTCATCATCGGAACAGGAATACAATTCGCATTTACTCCGCCCACATATCTGTATAACGGAATTTCAAGAATTTCACTTGCCGCTTTTGCAACTGCAAGCGAAACACCTAAAATGGCATTTGCACCGAGATTGGCTTTATTAGGAGTTGCGTCAAGAGAACAAAGCTTTTTATCTATTCCTCTCTGGTCAAAAACATTCATTCCGATTATTGCATCAGCTATTTTTGAATTTACATTTTCAACTGCTTTCGTTACACCTTTTCCGTCATATCGACTCTTGTCTCCGTCTCTTAATTCAACAGCCTCAAATACTCCTGTTGATGCACCCGACGGCACAATAGCACTGCCCATTACTCCGTCTGCATACACCTCCACCTCAACAGTAGGATTTCCTCTCGAATCAAGTACCTCTCTTGCAAAAATATCAGTAATTTCCACATATTGTTTCATATATGCTTCTCCTTTCCTTTTTTTGTATTTTTTCCCGAATACTGTTATTTATACATTGTTATATCAGCACCTATTAAATTCATTTTTTCAATAAATGCCTCGTATCCTCTTTGTATATGCTCATGTCCCGATATTACAGTTTCACCTGTTGCATTTAACCCTGCAAGTGTAAGTGCCGCACCGCCCCTTAAATCAAATGCACTTACCTTAGCTCCTGTCAAAGGCTTACCCCCTTCAACAACCGATGTTCTTCCGTCTATCTTTATATTTGCACCCATTCTGTTTAACTCACCAACATGTAAAAACCTGTTTTCAAAAACAGTTTCAACAATAATACCTGTTCCCTCCACCGACGTCAACAGTGATGTAAATAGTGCCTGCATATCGGTAGGAAATCCCGGAAATGGCATTGTTTTAATATCGGAGCTTTTCAACGTATTACGTGAATCAATTTCCATTGTACTTCCACTAAAATTTATTATTACACCTATTTCTTCAAGCTTTGCGGCAACAGGCTTTACATGGGCATAATTTATGTTTTTTATGTTCCCCACACCTCTTGTCATAGCAAATGCAGTCATAAAGGTTCCTGCCTCAATTCTGTCAGGAATTACACGATGAACAGTGGAGTTCAGCTCCTTCACCCCAACAATCCTGATTGTATCGCTCCCTGCTCCTGTAATATCTGCACCCTGTTTTATAAGAAAGTCTGCCAAATCCACTATTTCTGGTTCCGCCGCCGCATTCTCTATTACAGTTTCACCATCTGCTAAAACAGCTGCCATTATAATATTTTCCGTTGCACCAACACTCGGAAAGTCAAGATAAATTTTTGCACCGCAAAGCTTTTGGGCCGTCATTTCAATATATCCATGAC
>JAFQNU010000153.1 GCA_017420825.1 Clostridia bacterium | reverse complement strand
GAGCTTTATATGCACTCGTCCCTCTTTATAGTAATCAACTCCGCGTTTGTATATTACAGGAGAACATATTCTTTTTATTTCATTCTCTTCTATCTTCATGATAATCACCTGCCTAATAGCTTGTTATCACATTATTATAACATAAAAAATCTGTTATATCAAGTTATTAAATCAATTATTTTATCTTTACAAATCAATCAAATAATGCTATAATTAGATTGATTTGTTGATTTCGCTTTTTTCTTTTTTTTAGTACATGGAATATGACAACCCGGATAAATATTTCCTATGCCTATTTCAAACATTCTTTCAAGCTCATCAAGAGTATTCAAGCTGAAATCTTCAAGAATTTTAATTAATACCTTTGCACATGCATATGCATCATCACCAGCTCTGTGATGAGAAAAATCAATATTGAGAGCTTCTGCAAGATTATTAAGCTTATGACTCTCAAGCTCTGGATATGCCTTTTGTGAAAGCTTAACTGTACATAAATAATTAAAGGTAGGAAATTCTATATTGTATAATGTAAGTGTGTTTAAAAGTGCATTTATATCAAAGCTCGCATTGTGTGCTACAATAATCCTGTTATTCAGGTACGGAAAAATCTCTTTCCAGTATTTATCAAAAGTAGGTTGATTTATAACCATTTCAGGTGTGATATTATGAATTTTTATGTTATATTCATTAAACTCAAATGGTTCAGGTTTAATAAGTATTTCTTTTGTGGATGTCACTTTATTATTTGTTACACAGCATATACCCATACTACATATACTCCCTGCTCCTGACGTTGCCGTTTCAAAATCAATTGCAACAAAATTCATACTTACACCTCCTACATCATTTTTAATTTTGCACTAAATTATATTTTACAATATTTTTATGATAAAGTCAATAAAAAAGAAAAGAGTGATTATTTGAAAACAAAATTTAACATTACCGGAATGAGCTGTTCTGCCTGCAGTGCTCATGTAGAGAATGCAGTATTTAATCTAAAAGGAGTTAATGATGTAAGTGTAAACTTATTAACAAATTCAATGATGGTAGAATTTGACGATAATATTTTGAGTATTCAGGACATAATAAGAGTGGTTGAGGAAGCAGGTTACGGTGCTGAATTAACCAATAACAGACAAACTACAAAAAAAGAACATTGTTTAAATGTTCAAAAGAGAAGTACAGATAGTCTTGGTAAGATAATTTTATCGTTTATATTATTGCTTATACTGATGTATGTTTCTATGGGGCATATGATGGGATTAAAATTACCCGATTTTTTGGAGCATAGTCCGTTTGCATTTGCATTTACTCAGTTTTTACTGACCATACCTGTTATATATATTTACAGGGAATATTATATAACCGGATTTAAAATGCTTTTTAATCGTTCTCCGAATATGGATTCACTTATTGCACTTGGTTCCGCATCGGGTGTTATATACGGAATTTTTGCAATGTATATGATAAGCTACGGATATTACACTGACAATACAGATATAATTCAGAGCTATTCTCACGAGTTGTATTTTGAATCATCAGCAATGATATTGACACTGATATCAATAGGTAAATATCTCGAAAAACATTCAAAGAAAAAGACTACTACCGCCATTGAGAAACTGATAAAACTTGCTCCAGATACCGCAAGAGTTATAAGAAACAATTCTGAAGAAATAGTTAAAACTACAGAGCTTGCAAAAGGAGATATTATAATAATAAAATCAGGAGAAAGCATTCCTGCCGACGGCATCATAATAAGTGGTAATTGTACGATTGATGAATCGGCAATAACCGGAGAGAGTATGCCAAAGGAAAAGAGTATTGATGACCATGTAACAACGGCAACAATCTGTAAATCAGGATATATTACCTTCAGGGCAGAGTATGTGGGAGAGGATACTACACTTTCTAAAATTATTAATTTGGTTGAGGAGGCAGCATCCAAAAAAGCACCTATATCACGTCTTGCTGACAAAATCAGTTCGGTATTTGTACCAATTGTAATATTTATTTCAATTTTAACCATTATACTATGGCTTATTACAGGTGCAGATTTTACGTTTTCTTTATCTTGTGCAATATGCGTACTTGTAATATCCTGTCCATGCGCGCTGGGACTTGCAACTCCTACTGCTATTATGGTTGGTACAGGAAAAGGAGCCGGACTTGGTATATTATTTAAAACTCCTGAAGCACTCGAGAATATGTGTAAGGCAAGTACAGTTGTTATGGATAAAACAGGAACTATCACTGAAGGAAAGCCTTCCGTTTCAGATTTTTTGATTTGTGATGGAGCCGATGAAGAAACAGCTTATGCGTATCTGTGTGCATGTGAAAAAAAATCATCTCACCCGCTGGGCGAGGCTATATATAAGAAGTACGAACAGTATGACAATTTTAATGCACAGGAATACAAAGAGCTTGATGGCATGGGAATACTGTGTAGTGTTAACTCCATTCAAATACTGGTTGGCAACGAGAAGATGATGATTAAATACGATATTGATTTTAGTAATTATATTGAAAACTTAAATGATTATTATAAAAACGGAAAAACGGTATTATTTCTTGCAGCAAATAATAAACCTTATGCAATTATAGCACTTAGTGATTCTTTAAAAGAAAACTCCAAATCAACAATTAAGGAACTTAAAAAACTTGGATTAAAAACCATATTATTGACAGGTGATAATAAAAATGCTGCTGAATATATTAAGGAACAAGCCGGAATAGACAGTGTTATATCTGAGGTCTTACCTGATGATAAGGATAACCATATAAAGAAACTGCGCTCAAGCGGTGAATTTGTTATAATGGTTGGTGACGGAATAAATGACGCACCTGCTCTGATGCGTGCAGATGTAGGAATAGCAATAGGAGCAGGTACTGAGATAGCAATAGATGCTGCAGATGTTGTGTTGATGAAAAGTGACCCTCGTGATGTTGTGAATGCGATAAATCTAAGTAAAGCAACACTTAAAAATATAAAACAAAATTTGTTTTGGGCATTTTTTTATAATGTAATAGGTATTCCTCTTGCAGCAGGTCTTTATTATCCGATGTTCGGATTGAAGTTAAACCCAATGTTCGGAGCGGCTGCAATGAGTATAAGCTCATTATTTGTTGTCACAAACGCTCTGAGATTAAATTATTTTAAACCCATAAAAAAGGAGTTGTCTGTTATGAAAAAAACAATTAAAATTGATGGTATGATGTGTAATCATTGTACATCAAGGGTAGAAGGTATATTGAATGAAATTGAAGGTGTGTATGCAACTGTAAGTCTTGAAGATAAACAGGCAGAAATTTCATTGTCAAGAGATATATCTGACAATGAGCTAAAAAAAATTATAGAACAAGCTGGCTATAAAGTGATCTCAATTTCATAAATAAACTAAAAGACAGTGTGCAATTTATTTTTGCACACTGTCTCACTTTTACTTTTCAAGATATTGTAATATCAGTTTTGCAAGATTTTCTCCCATTCTCACATGTCCGTAAGATGACGGATGAAGCAAATCAGCATCAAGATAAGAAATGCTGTCAAGAATATCATCACCGTTAATTAAAATTAAGTTTTCGGAATTGATAGCTGCCACAGCTTCCTTTAATATTCTTGTATAGTCAGCAAATTTATCAAGCATATCCTTATCATTGCCCAGACTGTAAAAGCTCATAAACGGTGTTATAACGAAGATTTTTTTATCGATATTAGCTGTATATACCGAGTTGATAAGATACTCAGCTCTTTTTTTGAATTCCTTTGTTTTTATTGTAAACATATTTACACCAAGTTCAAGTGTAAGTATATCCCACGTAGTATTTTTAATATAATCAGCAATTGATTTTTCACATCTGCATGACCCAGCCATACCCTTATTCATAACCTCTGCTTTCATAAGTTTTGCAGCATGTTGAATATATGAATTGAAAGCAGATTGAGCTGCTATGCCATATGTGATAGAAGAACCATATGCAAGCCATCTTATAGCATTACATTCTGACTGCATAGGCGGACGAACAATACCATCTAAACCTGCAACATCATAAAATATAACTCTTGAGTCTGGACTGCTTACACATACTCTCCATACATTATGTCCATAACGTGTATTCTTATCCAACAAAATATCCTCGTCAATATTAGAAAAGACATCGTATTGTCTTAATTCAATTGTATTTTTCTTTCCGGCTTCTATATTAACTGTTTTATATTGATGTTCACCGCAATATATATCAAGCTTGACATCAGAAATAACAGCCTCCATTGTAAGCCAGATAATAGACGCACCTGAAACAAATCTTATTTCACATCCTGCACAGCATTTTGCAGCTACTGCACCTCCGCTTTTTAAGGTTTCTGTAACTTCAGAAGGAAATCTTGATAAAAAAATTCCTGTTTTATCTGATGTTTCCCTTATTTCTTCAACATTAAACAATTCAACATTTCTGTATATCATTTTATATTCCCTTTCAAAAAACTTTAAATTAAAGTATATTACCGTTTTTATCGAATAAAGGTAAACCTTGCAGAACTGTTATATCGTCACGTTTTATTGCGTCTCCTTCTGCAAAAACTGCCATTTTACCAGCGATAGTTCCTCCCGCTTGCTCAACAAGCACTTCTAAAGCATTCAGTGATTCTCCTGTGCTTATTACATCATCAACTATCAGACATCTTTTGCCCTTAATCTTGTTTATTTCTGCGTCTCCTATATAAAGCTTCTGTTCATTTTTTGTTGTAATTGAATTTACCTTTACCTCAAGTAAGGATTCCATGTAAACTTTAGGTGCTTTTCTTGCAATTATGTAGTCATTATTTCCTGATTGTCTTGCCATTTCATATATTAATGGGATGCTCTTAGCTTCAGCTGTTACAAGTATATCGTATTGAGGTGCAAGCTCTAAAAGCTTATGGGCACACACCTGTGTTATCTCAACATCACCAAATAGAATAAATGCGGCAATTTTTAAATTTTCATTAACAGAAAATAATCTCAAATCACGTTTAACACCAGCAATATCTACAGTATAAAACTCTTTCAATTTTTATCACCCTTTCGGAATAATAAATATAAACCTACATCATCTAATTATACACGATTTTTTTTTATTTATCAATAGTAATTTATGTAATATCATTTTTTTTGTAATTTATACGTTTAAAGATTGCTTTTTTTTGTGCATTTTGTTCAAATAAAGAGGCGGTATAAAACCGCCTCAAATTTTAGTTAAATTCAATAATTTTTTGTACAACGAGCTTATCATCCATATAAACCTGTACCTCAGCATCTTTACTTGCCTGAACTAAAATATCTACTTTTTCTTCTGATTTATTATGGGTCTGATTGTGTATTTCCTTACCGTTTGCGAGAACTCTTACATGAACGGTTTCTCCTGAACTTTCCGGGAACTTTATAGTTAGTGTTTTCTTCATCATCTCAGGTGTTGGAGTAGGTGTTGATTCTACCTGTTGTGGTGATTGTGTAGGTGTTGTTTGAGGTGTTTGTACAGGAGATTGCGTGGGTTCCTCATTCTCACTGATAACAATATCCACAGTTGTATTTTTCTCTACCTCTTCCCCTTGTTCAGGTTTTTGAGAAACAACCTGCCCTGCCGGCAAATCCGACTTCTCTTTTGCTGTGTTACCGATAACAAGACCAACATCTGCAAGAGCTTTTTCGGCTTGTGTTCTTGTTAAACCTCTTAATTCAGGTACCTTAATTTTGGTTTGCTCAGGAATAGAAGTACATACATGAAGTATTACTGTATATCCTTCCGTAACCTTTGTACTGCTTTTTGGTGATTGGCTGATAACGTGTGCAAGCGGAACATCAGCACTTGCTTCTTCTATCATTTCACATTTAAGGCCCTTCGATTCCAGCAAAGCCTTAGCATCTGAATATGGCATATTCACAACAGACGGAACACTTATATTTCCTTCTGTTACTCCTGAGCTTATTGTAAGCTGAATTTTTTTGTTTTTCTTTACACTCTGATTTGCTCCAGGGTTTTGAAGTATAATTTTACCTTCCTCAAAATCTTCAGACACCTCATATACTATGCCTTCCTCATCTATTGTAAATTCTGTGTCTGCTACAGCATTTAATGCTTCTTCGAGAGTCATATTTAAAAGATTAGGGACTATATACTCCTTTTTACCGCCTGTCATTGTAAAGAATACGATAACAGCAATTATAATAACCAATACAGCAGATGCAATAATTGGGTTAAATCCATGTTTCTTATTGTCTTTTCCATGAGATGAAACACTTATGTTTTCTTCTTTTGTCGCAGAAATAATATGCATACTGTCCTCATTTAACAGTGCTTTTAAATCAGTAATAAATTCATTTGCTGTTTTATATCTTAAATGCTGTTCTTTTGCAATAGCCTTCATTACTATAGCATCTAGATTTTGAGGAATATCAAGGTTGATAACCTTTGTACTTATAGGCTCCTGCTCAAGCTTCATAAGAGCAATTGTAACAGCGTTATCACCGTCAAATGGAAGTGAACCTGTAAGCATTTCGTATAATACCACTCCGAGAGAATATAAATCGGAAGTGTTGTCAACATATCCTCCCCTAGCCTGTTCTGGAGAAATATAATGAACCGAACCCATAGCTGAACCGCCAGCAACAACTGTGTCAGTACTTACTGCACTTGCAATTCCGAAATCTGCAACTTTAGGAACATTATCCTTTGTAAGAAGAATATTTAACGGTTTAATGTCTCTGTGTATAATTCCGTGCTCATGTGCACAATCTAATGCACTTGCAATCTGAATAACCATTTCACATGCCGTTTGCCACTGTATAGGTTTATTTTTACTTATGTAGTCTGTTAGTGTTTCACCATCTACATATTCCATAACAATAAAACTAATACCGTCAATATTTCCGACATCATACACAGATACAATGTTGTTATGAGAAAGAGCTGCGGCTGCTTTTCCTTCTGCGCTGAATTTTTCTATTATTTCAGCATCATTCTTTAATGAATCCTTTAAAATTTTCACTGCAACAAGTCTGTTTAACAGACGGTCATTAGCCTTATATACTACAGCCATACCGCCTCCGCCTATAACTTCAAGCAGCTCATATCTCTCGTTAATAATATTCCCAATTAAGTTCTCACCGTTCATTTCTCGGTTTCTCCTTTCAAATTTCCAAATGCAACAACTGTAATGTTGTCGTTACCGCCCTTTTTATTGGCAAGCTCAACAAGTGCTGTTGTAGCATTCTCAAGATTATCACTCAAAATAACAGTATTTTTTATCTGTTCATCAGATAGCATATTTGTAAGACCGTCTGATGTAAGTATTATTATTTGATTTTTATAATCAAGTATATTTATGTCTATTTTTATTCCTATTTCACTACCAAGCGCTCTTGTAATCATATTTCTGTTAGGATGCATTTTAGCCACACTTTCAGAAATGTGACCATTTTTTAACAGCTCCGCAACATATGAATGGTCATTGGTAAGCTGAGTGATTATTCCACCCTCAATTTTATAACATCGACTGTCACCGACATGTGCAAGTATCAGTTTTTTTTGATAAATCAAAGCTAATGTTGCAGTTGTACCCATAATAGTATTATTTGTTCGCTTCGCTTTCTCAAAAATAGCTGAATTAGCATAATTAAATGCCATTCTTACAACCTCACTAAGCTCCATAAAATCCATTTTAGGATTATATTTTTCTATAATAAACTGCTTTATTGTATCAACAGCAATTTTACTTGCAATTTCTCCTGCATTATGTCCGCCCATGCCATCTGCAACAAGACCACCAATAAGATTGTCGTTAAAATAGGTAAAATAGTTGTCCTCGTTGTTTTCTCTCATTCTGCCAATATCTGTTAATCCAACTACTTCCATTTTATATCACTCCAATCCATAAAATATTATAACACTTTTTTTCTCAGCTGTCCGCAAGAAGCAGAAATATCACTGCCCAATTCGCGTCTTACTGTTACATTTATACCAAGCTCAATAAGCTTATTTTTAAACTTGTTTATATCAGTTTCACTACCCTTATGAAAGTCTCTTTCCTCTACGTGATTAACAGGAATGAGATTTACATGACATAGCATACCTTTTAATAAGCCTGCAAGCTCAACAGCATTTTCAACACTGTCATTAACTCCTGATATTAAAGAATATTCAAAGCTTATACGTCTTGATGTCCTATTTATGTATTTTTTACATGCAGATATAAGCTCTTTTACACTGAATTTTTTGTTTACAGGCATAATTTTATTTCTTATTTCATCATTCGGTGCGTGAAGAGATATTGAAAGAGTTATAGGAATATTTTCTTCTCTTAGCATATTTATCTTATCTACCAAACCGCATGTTGAGAGCGAAATGTGACGATATCCAATATTAAGACCGTCAGGATGATTTACGTTATGCAAAAATTTAATTACATTATCATAATTATCAAGCGGCTCCCCTATACCCATCATAACAATATTAGATATTCTTTCTCCAATATCCTTTTGAGCATATATTACCTGGTTTAAAATTTCTCCGGCTGTAAGTGAGCGATAAAGACCACCAATGGTTGATGCACAAAAACCGCATCCCATTCTGCAACCAACCTGTGATGATATACATACCGATATTCCGTGATGATATCTCATAACAACAGTTTCTATACAATTTCCGTCATCAAGTGAAAATAAATATTTAACAGTTCCATCAAGCTTTGAAATATATTTTTCACGTATTTTTAATGTCGATATAAAACTTACTTCTGACAGTTTTCTTCTTGTTGACTTGGAAATGTTAGTCATTTCATCAAAGCTGTCAACACCAAGTGAAAGCCATGAGAATATTTGTTTTGTTCTATATTTCGGCTCCCCCAAATCAACTATAAACTTTTCAAGCTCAGCATATTCCAGGCTTCTTAAATCAACCATTATCTACACCTTTTTACCTTTGCAATAAAAAATCCATCAATTTTGTCAATATGAGGATAAAAAGTTACATACCCCTGTTTTGCACTGTCATGTCTCAAGCTGTCCGGCAAAAATTCTGTAATATCGACAGTCTCAAAATTTTTGTTTGTTTCAAGAAAACTTTTTAACTGTTCCTCATTTTCATCTTTATTAAGTGTACAAGTTGAAAATACCAACTCACCACCTATTTTAACATACTTTGACGCATTTGTCAAAATTTCTCTTGAAATTTTTATAATATCTTCTATTTTATCATTATTCCATTTAATTTCAGGCTTCTTTCTGATTATTCCCCAACCACTGCATGGTACATCGCACAGAACTTTATTAAAGCAATTCTCAAATCTTTTATTAAAAACTGTACTGTCATAACAAGCCGTATTTACAATGTCTATACCCAATCTTTGACAATTTTTTTCTATCAGGTCAATTTTATGTGCATGTATATCGCATGCCACAACCTCACCTATATTCCCCATAAGTTCAGCAATATGTGTTGTTTTTCCGCCAGGCGCTGAACACAAATCAAGAACTTTCTCTCCTATTTGAGGATTTAAAACAACAGATGCGAGGCTTGCGGAAATATCCTGAGGATAAATGTATCCCTTCTTATATGCGTCAGACGAAGTAATATCCGTTCCTTTAAAGATAAGGGAATTATTATAAATTTGACTTTCTTCAAATTCTTTATATCTTTCCAAAACTGCTTTCTTAGAAGTTTTCAAGCTATTTATTCTCACATAGGTTTGTGCAACTTCATTTAAAGATTCCATAAGTTTATGTGTAAACTCTTCACCTAAATCATTACACCATTTCTTTGCAATTTCTTCAGGGAATGAATATTTAATAGCAAGGTTATTATTTTCTATTTCTCCACCATCACGAATGACAGAACGTAAAAGCCCATTTACAAATCCTGCACTTGCTCCGTGCCCATATCGTTTTGCAAGCTTAACACATTCATTAACAGCAGCAGAGTCAGGAATTTTATCCATGTACTTTATCTGATAAATACCTATTTTTAAAATTATTAAAATATACGTAGAAATTTTTTTTAATCTTATCTTTGAATATTTTTTTATTATTTCTTCTAATGCAAGCTTTTGACTTATCACGCCATAAACAATACGTGTTATTAAAGCCTTATCAACACTTTTAAGGTCTTTATTTTGTTTTAATGCATTGTTTAATGCAATATTTGAATATGCACCCTTCACTTCTATCTCATAAAGTATTTGCATCGCAATCTTTCGTGTCATTATTCTATTCTCCGTTTTAATCTCTGCGTCGGTTATTTAATATAAGCAGCAATCTTAACAATTGAAGTGCAGTTGATGCAACAGCTGCTACATAAGTCATTGCTGCCGCCTTCAGCACTTTCTTTGCAGGCTTTACCTCATCATCATAAAGCATCATAGATTCATCCAATATTTTTATAGCCCTTCTGCTTGCATTAAATTCAACCGGTAATGTTATAAGTTGGAATACAAGCGCAAAGGAAAACAATATTATTCCTAAGAAAGCAAGACCGGTAAAACCAAGCAATAACCCTATAAAAAATAATGGCATAGAAAGCTGACTTCCTATATTCACTATCGGCACAATTGTATTTCTTATTTTTATGGGAACATACCCTACTGCATGCTGAACTGCATGACCTGCCTCGTGTGCTGCAACTCCAACAGCCGCAACAGATGTATCAGCAAATGTGGAGTCAGATAATCT
>JAFQNU010000152.1 GCA_017420825.1 Clostridia bacterium | reverse complement strand
TAAAAAGTATTGACTAATAGATAAGATATATATTTCTTGATTCAGGCGATATACCTTATACATACAATGAAAAGGGAAAGCTAAAGTATATAGTGACTGCAAATTGTGTTATGTATTGCACTGATAATCCGTCTTGCGTACAAAGACGTGACGGGGATAAAACAGAAATTCTTTTTGATATCATGACAATAGACAAAAAGAAAAGAAAAATTTACATAACAAGAGTGGAGCAGGGTAAAACAGGATTTTGGATTATTAATAATAGAAAAACCGAGTTAAAGTTCGCTTTAACTCGGTTTGGTGCGGCTGAAGGGACTTGAACCCCCACGTCGTTGACACTAGATCCTAAGTCTAGCGCGTCTGCCAATTCCGCCACAGCCGCATTGATTAATATTTTACCACAAATATCTTAATATGTCAAGTAAAATTTAAAAAAAATATTTTGTTGCATTGCGCTATTGACAATGTGGCGGAAATATGATATAATATAAATAATCAGTGTTTATAAATTTTTTTGAAAGTTTGGTTGCGTAAAGCAACAAAGGAGGAAAAATGATAGATTACAATTATTATCTTGTTAAATTTGGGGGAAAAATATTTGACAGTGAAAGTGAATTTAACAAGTATCGTGATAAGTCGGTAAGATATATCAATTCTGTGACGGCGCGTCAGGGGAGGGATAGCGAGATTGGAGAAGCAGTATGTGTTTTAAGTGAATTTTATTTTAAAAATGGTGAAAGTTGTGGTATAAAAAGTGAATCAATTGATGGTGTGAGTGTTACGTATGACAACGAAAAAACGCAGAGAAATGCATATTCAATTTTAAAACTATATCTACCATCTAATTTACTTTACAGGGGACTATGAGTGCTTTATGAAGATTTCTGCAGTTGTTTTAGCAACTGCAGAATTTTTTGCGTAAACAAAAGAGAGGATTAAAAATAAGCTAATAATAATTAGTTATAAATTTAAAAATATAAAATTAATATAAATTATTGAAAAATTTTCAAAAAAGTATAGTAATTTAAAAGTTTTTGTGTTATAATGGATATTATATGAATTATTGCGGTTAAATAAAATTTACAGTAATACTTATTGGTATGTATTAAAAGGGCAGTATGCGATTATTATATTTACAGGAGTGAAAAAGAATGGGTTTATATGACAAAATTTTTGGCACGTATTCTCAAAGAGAACTTAAAAGAGTGAGACCGATAGCCGATAAGGTTATGGCACTTGATGAAGAAATGCAAAAACTTTCTGACAGTGAATTGAAGGCAAAAACAGCAGAGTTTAAAGAAAGAATAAAAAATGGTGAAACGCTTGATGAGCTTTTGCCGGAGGCTTTTGCTGTTATGAGAGAGGCAAGCATGAGAGTGCTTGGTATGAAGCATTTTTATGTACAGGTAATAGGTGGTATTATTTTGCATCAGGGAAGAATTGCGGAAATGAAAACAGGAGAGGGAAAAACTCTTGTGTCAACTCTTCCGGCATATCTGAATGCTTTAGAGGGCAAGGGAGTACATATCGTTACAGTTAACGATTACCTTGCAAAGCGTGATAGTGAGTGGATGGGAAAGGTTTACAGATTTTTAGGGCTTAGCGTTGGTCTTATCATTCATGACCTTGATAATGAGCAGAGACGTGCGGCGTATAATGCTGATATCACATATGGAACAAATAATGAGCTTGGCTTTGACTATCTTCGTGATAACATGGTTACTTATAAAGAGCAAATGGTGCAAAGAGGACACAACTATGCGGTTGTGGACGAGGTTGACTCTATCTTGATTGACGAGGCAAGAACACCGCTTATCATTTCAGGTATGGGTGATGATGCGAACGAGCTTTATAAGGTTGCAGACCAGTTTGTTAAGAGACTTAAAAAGCTTGTTGTAACAGAGCATGATGATAAACAGCTTGATGAGGGTGTTGATGCAGATTATATTGTTGATGAGAAGGCAAGAACTGCGTCGCTTACAGATTCGGGAATTGAAAAGGCTGAAAGATTTTTCAATATTGAAAATCTGTCGGATCCTGAAAACATGAAAATTCAGCATCATGTAAATCAGGCATTGCAGGCAAATGGAATAATGCACCGAGACCAGCAATATGTTGTAAAAGACGGCGAGGTTATGATTGTTGATGAATTTACAGGTAGAATTATGCCAGGCAGAAGATATTCTGATGGTTTGCACCAGGCAATTGAAGCAAAAGAGGGTGTAACCGTTGAGAAGGAATCAAGAACTCTTGCAACAATTACATTCCAGAACTTTTTCAGACTATACAATAAGCTTTCGGGTATGACAGGTACAGCGCTTACAGAGGAAGCAGAGTTCCAGGAAATTTACAAGCTTGATGTTGTTGAAGTTCCGACAAATAAACCAGTTGCAAGAAAGGATTATTCTGATTCTGTTTACAAAACAGAGAATGGGAAATTTCTTGCAGTTATAGAACAGATTAAAGAATGTCATGAAAAAGGTCAGCCTGTGCTTGTAGGTACGGTAAATATTGATAAATCTGAAAAGCTTTCGGCAATGCTAAAAAGAGTGGGAATAAAGCATGAGGTATTAAATGCTAAATTCCATGCTAAAGAGGCTGAAATTGTTGCACAGGCAGGTAAGCTCGGAGCGGTTACAATTGCAACTAATATGGCAGGTCGTGGAACAGATATTATTCTTGGCGGAAATGCTGAGTATATGGCAAAGCATGAGCTTGCTAAAATGGGAATGGAGGATGAGCTTATTGCGGAGGCAACAGGCTTTGCCGATACTGATAATCCCGAAATTATAGAGGCAAGAAGACTGTTTACTCAGTATCATGAGCAGTTTAAGGCACAGCTTAAGGAGGAACAGGAAAAGGTTCGTGAGTTGGGCGGATTGTTTATAATAGGTACTGAAAGACATGAATCAAGACGTATTGATAATCAGTTAAGAGGTCGTGCGGGACGTCAGGGAGACCCGGGTGCTTCAAAATTCTTCTTATCCCTTGAAGATGACTTGATGAGAATTTTTGGCTCGGATAGAGTTAAGAAAATGGTAGAGGTGCTTGGTCTTGAGGAAACAGAGGCAATTGAGGCTAAGATGCTTTCAAACTCAATTGAAAATGCACAGAAAAACCTTGAAGGACGTAACTTTGATTCACGTAAGCATGTTCTGCAATATGACGAGGTTATGAATCAGCAGAGAAAGATAATCTATAAGCAAAGACAATCGGTTCTTGACGGTGAGGATGTAAGTGCCACTGTTAAAAATATGATGAACTCAATTATAGATTCTGCCATTGATGATTATATTGGTATTTCAGAAATTCCTGAGGATTGGAACTTGAGAGCACTAACTGAATTTGCAAACACAAATCTTAATGCACAGGGCGAATTTGAGGTTGATAAGAAAGAGCTTGACACAATTACAAAGGAAGAAATAAGAGAAAGACTTGAAAAGATTGCAGAAGAACGTTATAATGCTCAGGAGGAGCAGTTCGGTGAAAATATGCGTGAGCTTGAGAGAGTTATTCTTTTAAGAGTTGTTGATACACTCTGGATGGATCACCTTGATGAGATGGAGCATGTTAAGCGTGAAATAGGCTTAAGAGCATACGGGCAGCACGATCCTGTTGTTGAGTACAGAACTGTGGGAAGTGAGTTATATGACGGAATGTTAGAGTCAATTAAGCGTGATACCGTAAGGTATATTCTTACAGTTCAGCCGAAACCAAGAGAGGAAATAAAGAGAGAGCAGGTGGCAAAGCCTCTTGATACAGGTGGTGACGGCTCGCTTGGGAAACAACCTGTAAGAGCTAAGAAGGCTCCTGGCAGAAATGACCCTTGTCCTTGTGGAAGTGGCAAAAAGTATAAGCATTGCTGTGGGAGATAATAAAATAATTTGTTGATTGGAAGTGATAATAATGTTAGAGTATGATGAATATAAATTACAGCTTGCCGGAATGGAGAATAACATTAAAGAACTGAGGGATTCACTTTGACATTGCCAATACAGTGTCAGAGATAGAAAAGCTTGAAGCACAAAGTGCGGAGCAGAGCTTTTGGGAGGATATGGAAAATTCTCAAAAGGTACTGCAGAAAATAAAGCAGTTAAAGGATAAAGTGGAAAAGTACGAACAGCTCAAAGCCTTATGGGAGGACACAATTGTTTTGGTTGACCTTGCAAATGAGGAAAATGATGAGGGAATGCTTGCAGAAATTACAAAGGCAGTTGAAGAGGTTAAATCAACCCTTGAAACTATGACACTTGAAACCTTACTTTCAGGTCACTATGATAAGAATAATGCTATCATAACCCTACATTCAGGTGCAGGCGGAACAGAGTCGCAGGACTGGTGTGAGATGCTCCTTAGAATGTATCAGATGTATGCACAAAAAAACGGCTATACCGTTTCGACTCTTGACCTTCTTCCGGGTGATGATGCAGGAGTTAAGAGTGCTACAATTATGATATCGGGACTCAATGCATACGGATATTTGAAGGCAGAGAAGGGTGTGCATCGTCTTGTAAGAATATCACCGTTTGATTCTGCGGGCAGACGTCACACGTCATTTGCATCAATTGAGGTTATGCCCGAAATTGACGATGATGTGGAAATTGATATAAAAACAGAGGATTTGAGAGTGGATACCTACCGTGCAAGCGGAGCGGGCGGTCAGCATATTAACAAAACCGACTCTGCTATCAGAATTACACATATTCCGACTGGTATAGTTGTGTCCTGTCAGACACAGCGTTCACAGCATCAGAATAGGGAATATGCTATGAGAATGCTAAAATCTAAGCTGGTGGAAATAGCGGAACAGCAACAAAAAGAAAAGATTGAGGACATTAAGGGAGTTCAGAAGGATATCGCCTGGGGCAGTCAGATACGTTCTTATGTGTTTCATCCATATAATCTTGTTAAGGATCACAGAACCGGCTATGAAATGGGAAATATTGGAGCCGTTATGGACGGAGATTTAAACGGATTTATAAATGCCTATTTGCAAGCTGCAAGTCTTGGAAAGCTGACGGAATAAAAGGATAAAAAAACAAAAGGGCGTATTGATATACACCCTTTTGTCTTTTTGCATTAGCAAAACATACTAAATTTATCTGTTATTGTTCTGCTGATTGTTGTTTTTCTGATTGTTTTTTTGCTGATTGTTCTGCTGATTGTTCTGCTGGTTGTTCTGTTGATTGTTTTGCTGATTGTTCTGATTGTTTGACATTATAAATCACTTCCTCTCTGTAAGCATTAATAGAATACCGCAAAACGGCAGATAATATACATTATAAATTAAAAATTTTTTGGGAGAATTTTATGCAAAAGGTGTGCTGGAGATTTAAAAACAGCTCGGTTGAGCCTGATAAGATTAATGAAGTAGCAAAGAAGTATTCTATATCAAGTATAATGGCAACTGTTTTGTTAAATAGGGGACTTGAACAGGAGAATGAGATTGTTGAGTACATAAAAAAATCTCTTTCATCAGTTCATAACCCTGATTTGTTACCCGATATGCAGCTTGCAGCCGATAGAATTGTGAAGGCAATTGATAATGGAGAAAAAATCACTGTTTACGGCGATTATGATGCTGACGGTGTGACATCAACAGCTGTGTTATATGGATTTCTTTGTGAAAACGGAGCAAATGCCGACTACTATATTCCTGACAGAATTACAGAAGGTTATGGATTAAATATAAAAGCAATAAACAGGCTTTCAAGGTCGGGAACAAAGCTGATTATTACGGTTGACTGTGGAATTGCGTCGGTTGGTGAAGTGGAGCTTGCAAAAGCTCAGAAAATGGAGGTTATTATAACTGACCATCACACCTGCCACGAAAAAATTCCGAATGCGTATGCGGTAGTAAATCCGAAGAGACAGGACAGTGAGTATCCATTTAAAGAACTTGCAGGAGTTGGAGTGGCGTTTAAGCTGATACTTGCCATAACAAAGTGTATGGAAAAAAGCACAAAGGAGTGCTTTGATAAATATGTTGAGCTTGCGGCAATTGGTACTGTTGCAGATGTTGTATCACTGCATGGTGAAAATAGAGTTATAACTCATTATGGAGTAAGCAGGCTTCCTCAAACAGAAAATTTTGGAATTAAGGCATTAATGAAGGTAGGAGGAATTTGGGATAAAGCTGTAACCTCTACCGATATAGCTTTCACACTTTCACCAAGGATTAATGCTGCAGGCAGAATGAGTGATGCAAAGCTTGCCGTTGGGTTGTTGTTATCAAAATCAGATGATGAAGCGGAGCAGCTTGCACGACAGTTAAATGATTTGAATATTGAAAGACAGAAAACAGAGCATGAAATATTTAATGAAGCTCTGGAAATGATAGATGATAATATAAAAAATAAAAGAATTATAGTTCTCGCCAAGGAAGGCTGGCATCATGGAGTTATAGGAATAGTTGCGGCAAGGATTTGCGAGATGTATTATAAGCCCTGTATATTGATTAGTGCTGATAACGGAAAGGGAAAAGGTTCAGGGCGTTCAGTTGAAGGAATAAACCTATTTGAAGCACTAAGTGCAAGTGATGAGTATTTAACTCAGTTCGGCGGACATTCGCTTGCGGCGGGTTTGTCGCTTGATATGAAAGATTTTGATTTATTTTATAAGTCAATAGATAAGTATATATCAGGAAATGTTAAAGCAGAACCTGTAAAAATGTTAGATGTTGATTGCAGTGTACCGTCTGCTTTCATATCGGTGAATAGTGCAAAGCAGCTCAAATGGCTTGAGCCGTACGGAATGGAAAATGAGAAGCCTGTTTTTGCAATGAGTGGTGTTGAGGTTATAAGTGCTAACACAATGGGAGCTGATAACAGGCATCTTAAGTTGTTTGTAAGAGCAGGGGAAAAGGAAATAGAAGCTGTCGGATTTTCGATGGGAGATTATGCAAAATATTTACCTCCTGCAAGACGAATAGATATAGCATTTAATCTTGAAATTAATAATTTCAGAGATACAGAGAGGGTACAGCTTATTTTAAAGGATATAAAGAGTTCAAAGTAATTAGTAAAAGGATGTGGTCTTATGGAAAAAAATCATACAATTTTAGCATCTGAAAAACTTCCTGTTATGCATGAGACTGATACTGATGCAATCGTGGAGGAAATAATCAGTATGGTTAAGGGTTATAGCCCGAAAGCAAATACCGATATGATTTATATTGCATATCGTTTTTCTAAGGCTGCACATAAAAATCAAGTAAGAAAATCAGGTGAGCCATATATAATACACCCGGTTCAAACGGCTTATATTGCTGCTGAACTTTCAATGGATGTGGTGGCAATATGTGCGGCGCTCCTGCATGATGTTATAGAGGATACACCTTATGAATTTGGAGATGTTGAGCTGCTGTTTGGAAAAAATGTTGCTGAAATTGTTGAGGGTGTAACAAAGCTTACTAAACTGACATATACATCACAGGAGGAACAGCAGGTTGAGAATTTGAGAAAAATGTTTCTTGCTATGGCAAAGGATATAAGGGTTGTCATTATAAAGCTAATAGACAGACTTCATAATATGAGAACTCTTCATTATATGAATACTGATAAACAGCTTGTTAAAGCAAAGGAGACCTTAGAGGTTTATTCAGCCCTTGCGCATAGATTGGGTATGTCTAAAATCAAGTCGGAGCTTGAGGATTTGTCATTAAAATATCTTGACCCTATAGCATACGAGGAAATCAGAACAAGTATCAATCTCAAAAAGACCGAGAGAGAGGAATATGTTAAGGATATAATTGCAACACTTGAAGCAAAGCTTAAAGAGATAAATATAGAGGGGCAAATTAACGGCAGAGCAAAGCATTTTTACAGCATATTCAGAAAAATGTTTGCTCAAAACAAGAGCATTGATGAAATATATGATTTGTTTGCGGTGAGAATAATTGTAAACTCGGTTGCAGACTGTTATGCGGTTTTGGGTATGGTGCATGAAATGTACACACCGATACCTCTGAGATTTAAGGATTATATCGCAATGCCTAAGCCTAATATGTATCAGTCGTTGCACACAACGGTGGTAGGACCTGAGGCTACACCTTTTGAAATTCAGATAAGAACGTGGGATATGCACAAGGTGGCGGAAGAAGGTATTGCTGCACACTGGAAATATAAAGAGGGCATATCAGGACAGACAGACATGGATTCAAAGCTTGAATATGTTCGTCAGCTTCTTGAAAATCAGGAGGAAATCTTAGATACCGATGAATTTTTAAATAATATTAAGCTTGATATATTTAATGACGAAGTGTTTGCACTTACTCCTAATGGTAAGGTAATATCTTTAAGAAACGGCAGTACGGTTATAGACTTTGCATTTGCAATTCACACTCAGGTTGGTTGTAAAATGAACGGTGCAAAGGTAAACGGAAAGATTGTTCCGCATGATTATCAGCTTCAAAATGGGGATATTGTTGAAATTTTAACTTCGCCATCTGTAAAAGGACCGAGCAGGGATTGGCTTAAAATAGTTAAGACCTCACAGGCAAAAACCAAAATCAATCAGTGGCTGAAGCGTGAATGCAGAGATGAGAATATTGTACATGGCAGAGACCTGATAGAAAAGGAATGCAGAAGAATTAATGTTTCGCCGTCTGCATTGTTAAGGGAAGAGTGGTTAAGCCCGTTTTACAGAAAATATAATTTTAACTCGATAGATGATTTGTATGCGAGTGTTGGGTATGGCGGTTTGACAGCCCAAAAGGTTGTAATGCGACTTAATGAGGAATATGTAAAGCTCAAAAAAGAGGAAAAACCTGAACAAAAACAAATTCCTGTTGTTGAGAGAAAGGTGAGAAAGAATAATTCTCATGGAGTTATTGTTAAGGGTATAGATAATTGTCTTGTTCGACTTTCAGGATGTTGTAATCCTGTGCCGGGTGATGAAATTATTGGATTTATAACAAAGGGCAGAGGTGTGTCGGTACACAGGGCGGATTGTTCCAATATGCAGCCGGGAGCTCTTGCACCGGGTGATGAACTGAGGTTTATGGAGGTAGAGTGGGCGAATGAAAAGAGAGCTTCATATGTTGCAACTCTTACCATAGAATCGGAGGATAGAACAGGAATGATGGTAGAGGTCACAACAGTTATTGCGGATTTGAAAATTAACTGTGTGTCTGTTTCTGCCAGAGTTACGAAAAACCATATTGCAATTATTACACTTGGACTTGAAATAAGTGATGCACAGGATATGAAACGTGCGGCGAATAAGCTTAGGCAAATACCCGGTGTAATAGATGTTACAAGAACAAAAAACTGACAAAATTTTGTGGATTTTGGAAAGGAAAACAAAATGGAAACACAAAGAATTAAAATTACAACAGAATATCTAAAGCTTGACCAGTTTTTGAAATTTTCTGGGATTGCCGAAAATGGTGCAGATGCAAAGGATATGATACTTTGTGAGATAGTTGAAGTTAATGGTGAAATATGTACAATGCGTGGAAAAAAATTGAGAACAGGTGACAGAGTAGTTATACATTTTGAGGACGAAGATTATTGTATAGAGGTTGAATGATATGCATATAAAAACTCTTACAGTTGACAAATTCAGAAACTATGAGCATGAATTTGTTGAGCTTTGTTCTGGTACCAATGTGTTTTACGGAAACAATGCACAGGGAAAAACCAATCTTTTGGAGGCTGTGTATTTGTTTTCGCATGGCAGAAGCCACAGGGCAAGAAGTGATGCGGAGTTAATTAAATTTAATGAAGGTATTGCAACACTTGAATTGGATTTTGCTGATTCTAATAGGGAGTATAACGCAGTTATGCGGTTTTCACGGGATGGAAAAAAGCAGATTAAAATTAATAACGTGCCTGTAAAAAAGCTTTCTATGCTTATGAGTTATTTAAATGTTGTAATCTTTTCGCCTGAGAATTTGGAAATGGTTAAGGGTGCACCGTCGGCAAGAAGAAGATTTATAGATGAGGCATTGAGTCAACTTTATCCAAATTATCTTGTAAACCTCATAAATTACCATAAGGTGCTTGCTCAGAAAAACAGTCTGTTAAAAAATCTGAAATTTTCAAAGGTGGCAACGGATGCGGTTTTGTCGGTATGGAATGAGCAATTGGCTGAATTTGGAACGGCTGTATATAAGTACAGGGACGAATTTATTGAAAAAATAGGGAATATAGCAAAGCCTATTCATTCAGATATTGCAAATGAGGAATTTGAGCTTATCTATCAACCCGGAATTAAGATGACGGGGGATAAGAACAGCTTTTACGAAACACTTGAACAAAATCAGAGAAGAGAAATAGAGGCAGGTACATCTCTTGTTGGTATTCAGAGAGACGATTTTAAAATATATACCGCAGGAAACGAAGCAAAGATATTTGCATCTCAGGGGCAACAGAGAACCTGTGTTTTAAGTCTTAAAATGGCAGAGACGGATTTTATAAAATCAGTGCGTGACGAGTATCCTGTTTTGCTTCTTGACGATATTATGAGTGAGCTGGATATAAACAGAAGAGGTTTTTTGTGGGAGCGGATAACGGACAAGCAGGTGTTGCTCACATGCACAGATATTGATGATATAAAAAATGACAGTAAAACAGCTTTTTTTGAAATTAAAAACGGACAGATAATTAAGTAAAGGGTGATTAACATTATACCGGTAGAGAAAAATAAAGAATATATTGTTGAAATTGAGTCTGTTACCTCAGAGGGTATGGGAGTGGCTCATATAGACGGCTTTTGCATATTTGTTGCACAGGGTGTAACGCACGATAAAGTAAAAATAATGATTTTGAAGGTCAAGTCGGGATATGCATATGCTAAAATAACTGAATTGATTGAAAAATCATCATACAGAACAGAGTCTGTGTGCAGTGTGTTTGCAAAATGCGGAGGCTGTCAGCTAATGCATATAGACTATGAATATCAGCTTAAAATCAAGGAAAATATAATAAATGACGCATTGAGAAGACTTGGCGGACTTGATTGTAAGGTTGAGCAGATGATTGGTGCAGAAAAATCCTTGAGATATAGAAATAAAATGATATTTCCTGTCGGAAAAGATAAAAACAATATGCCTGTATGTGGCTTTTACAGGGAAAGAAGTCACGATATTATTCCTCTTGATGACTGTTTTCTCGGTGATGAGGTGTGCGGTAAGATAATAACTGCTTTTAACAGCTTTATGCAGAAAAACTATATAAGTGCATATGATGAGATTAAGCATAAGGGGATTGTGAGAAGAATTTTTATAAGAAAAGCATATCACACAGGAGAAGTTATGGTTGTTGTGTCGGTGAATGCTAAAAATCTTTTTTATTCTGATGAGCTTGTAAGGATATTGACTGAGGTTTCGCCTGACATAAAAAGCATTATTCTGAATATAAACACAAAGAAAACCAACACAGTTTTAGGTGATAAGAATATAATTCTTTATGGTAAAGAAACAATTGAAGATTACCTTTGCGGTATGAAGTATGAAATCTCACCATACAGCTTTTTCCAGATAAATCCTGAACAAACACAAAAATTATATGATAAGGCAATTGAATTTGCCGATATTTGTAAAAATGATACAGTTATGGATATATATTGCGGAATTGGTACAATATCACTTGCAGCGGCAAAAAAAGCTAAAAAGGTTGTCGGAGTTGAGATTGTAGAAGCGGCAATAATTAATGCAAGGAAAAATGCAGATGATAATAAGGTGTATAATACTGAATTTTATGCTGCCGATGCATCGGAAATAGTACCTGAATTAATAAAAAATGGTGAAAGACCTGATATTGTAATACTTGACCCGCCAAGAAAGGGGAGCGATGAGCAGACACTTTCAGCAATAGTCTCGGCAAAGCCGGATAGAATTGTTTATGTTTCATGTAATCCGTCAACACTTGCGAGGGATTTAAAATTCCTTGCTCAAAACGGATATGATGTGAAAAATGTTTGCGGTGTTGATATGTTCCCAAACACAACGCATGTGGAGTGCACCGTACGACTATGTCGCAAAGATTAAACATATACCCCCAAAATCAGCTATTGCTGACTTTGGGGGTAATTTACTATTTATGTGCTGAAATAATGCTATGCATAAGCTTTAAGCATAACAGAAGCTGAATAAGTGCTGTGATTATCCATGTTGTAGGATATGAGCAGTACAGTGACGACAGGGTTTTATAATGTGAAAATACAGTGTACACCCAGGCAATTCTGATTCCGCAAACTCCGAAAACAGACACAAGCATGGAGGACAGTGATGCGCCCATACCTCTTAAACTGCCAACAACCACCTCCATAATGCCGCATGTAAAATAGAGGGGTAATATATAATGTAATCTGTTAATACCATAACTGATAACTGTTTTATCTTCGGGCGCATATAGTTCTAATAGTGAAGGTCCGAAAGAAAGCAACAGGATGGAGGCAAATATTCCTACAAGTGTAACTTGAATACAGCCGTACACCAACGTACGTTTTAATTCCCTGAATTTTTTTGCTCCGAGACTCTGACCGGTAAAGGTAAGGGTTGACTGGTGGAATGAGTTCATTGATGTGTATGCAAAGCCTTCTATATTGCCTGCAGCGGAATTTCCGGCAATAGCCGCAGCACCAAAAGAATTTATAGAGGATTGTATAAGAACATTTGAAATTGAGAAAAGCATACCCTGAATACCTGACGGAATGCCTATTTTTAAAATTCTTATGAACATATATTTATCAATTCCAAGACTTTTTATATTTAGTTTTATATCTGAAGTTTCTTTGATTAAGTATCTCAAAACAAGACACATGGATATGAACTGTGAAATTATAGTTGCAGTGCCGACACCGTCTGCACCTCTGTTAAAGGTTATAACAAGCACAAGATTTAAAATAACATTAACAATTCCTGCAAAAGAGAGTATTAACAGGGGCGTTTTTGTGTTACCAGAAGCACGAAGAATTGCGGCACAGAAGTTATAAATCAGGTTAAACGGCAAACCTAAAAAGAG
>JAFQNU010000151.1 GCA_017420825.1 Clostridia bacterium | reverse complement strand
CCTGATTATCCGTTGCAGAAAAAGAGACACACACTTGAATATCTTCGTGAGCAGGCATATTTAAGACCGAGAACGAACCTGTTTTCGGCAGTGTTCAGAGTAAGAAGTGAGGTTGCTTTTGCAATACACAAGTTCTTTAATGACAGAGGCTTCGTGTATGTTCATACACCATTAATTACTGCATCGGATTGTGAAGGTGCAGGAGAAATGTTCAGAGTTACAACTCTTGATATGAAAAATCCTCCTCTAACAGAGAACGGAGAGGTGGACTGGACACAGGACTTTTTCGGAAAAAGTGCCAATCTGACAGTATCAGGTCAGCTTGAGGGTGAGACATATGCAATGGCATTTGGAAATATTTACACCTTCGGACCGACTTTCAGAGCGGAAAATTCAAACACAGCAAGACATGCGGCAGAATTCTGGATGATTGAGCCTGAAATTGCATTTGCAGATTTGAATGATAACATGGAGCTTGCATGGGATATGATTAAATATATAATAAACCATGTGTTGGAGAAATGCCGTCAGGAACTTGAATTTTTTAACAGCTTTGTTGATAAGGGATTATTGGAAAGGCTTGAAAAGCTTGCTGTCAGTGACTATGTAAAGGTTACTTATACAGAGGCTGTGGAGCTTTTGAAAAAGAGCGGAGAAAAATTTAATTTTCCTGTTGAATGGGGTTGCGATTTACAGACTGAGCATGAGAGATATATTACAGAAAAAGTATATAATAAGCCTGTGTTTGTAATTGATTATCCGAAAGAGATTAAATCATTCTATATGCGACTCAATGATGATAATAAAACCGTTGCAGCAATGGACTTGCTTGTTCCGGGCGTAGGCGAGATTATCGGTGGTAGTCAGAGAGAGGAAAGACTTGACATTCTTACTGCAAGAATGAATGAATTAGGACTTAAGGAAGAGGATTATAGCTGGTATATAAATCTTCGTAAGTACGGCGGAACAAAACACGCAGGCTACGGCTTGGGCTTTGAGAGAATTATAATGTATTTGACAGGAGTTTCTAATATAAGAGACGTAATTCCATATCCAAGAACGGTTGGAAATGCAGAGTATTAATAAATTATCCCATCAGTATTTTAAATCTGATGGGATTTCTTTTCCTTGTTAATAGCTAAATATTTCTTTTTTGTAGCAAGGCCGCCTCTGATATGACGTTCTGATTTATTTTCAAAAAGAACCTTTTCGACAGCCTTTGCAAGCTGTGGATTAATTCGGACAAGTCTTTCGGTGACGTCCTTATGAACTGTACTTTTGCTTATGTTAAAGTGCGATGCACTGCTTCTGACTGTCGATTTTGTTTCAATTATGTAATTCGCAATTTCAATGGCTCTTTTTTCGATATAATCCTTCAAATCTAATCACCTCATATAACAATTTGTACATTATATGAGGATTTTTTTTGTTTTAGAATTAAAATCAGACGTCGTATTTTCTGAATTTTGCAGGGGTAATACCTTTTAAGTTTTTAAAGGTTTTTATAAAGTAACTCAAATCATTAAAGCCGCAGGAATATGCAATATCTGTAACGCTTATATCAGAATTTAATAGTTTTCTTGATGCTTTTTCAATTCGGTAGGCGGTGAGATATTCAACAGGTGTTTTTCGAGTCATTTCCTTGAAAAAATAACAAAAATATTTTGGTGACATTCCTGCAGATATTGCCATATCATCAAGGGTAATTTGTTTATCGTAATTGTTTCTTATAAAGGAAAGAACATTCTTAAGCTTGGGTACATTTTTATCAGAGTTAATGAGTGCAGTATTTGCAGATGATGTGTATATATGAGAATCAATAATTATTCCGAACAGCCTGTATAAAGCGCCTATTACGGTAAATTTATAGCCAGAGGATTTATGTTTCATGGCATAAAAAAGGTTTTCAATAGCATTATCAAATTCGGAGCGTGTGTATTTATGGAATTCTAAAACACTGTATTCTCTGTTTAAAATACTTTCTATGAAAAAATGACAGGAATTTTCGGCAATTTCCAAAAGACCAAGGTTAAGAACAATACAATCATATCTGCAATCATCGGATGGATATGCACCATGCACTGTTTCAGGGTTAACGAAAACAACATCATTTTTACAGGCTGTATATTCATGATTGTTAAGCTTGATATTGAGTTTTCCTGTGTATATTTTTATGATTTCAAGCTCAGTGTGCCAGTGAGACGCCATTTCAAATCTTGTATGGTTTTTATCTATTTCATATAATTCAATCGGAAAATCAACAGTTCCGTGCTGTTTTAGTTCGTTATAAATCATAGTATCAGCCCTTTTTGTGAAAATAGTAATATTTTAAATAGTATTATTATAAAGTAAAAATAAAAAATCTGAATATTATTATATTTTTTTCTATTATAACACAAGTAATATAATAAAAGCAAGTATATAATTATATTATGAATAAAAAATATTCAAAAAATTTATATATTGAAATAAGGGAGGAAATAAAAATGGCAAAGAGCAGATTAATAGGAGATTATCCTGTAATCGGTATCCGTCCTACAATTGACGGAAGAAGAGGACCGCTAAAGGTTAGAGAATCATTAGAGGTTCAGACAATGAACATGGCAAAGGCTGCTGCGGAGCTGCTTTCAACAAACTTGAAGTATTCAAACGGTGAACCTGTTAAGGTTGTAATCGCAGATACAACAATCGGAAGAGTTGCAGAGGCTGCTGCATGTGCACAGAAGTTTAAAAAAGAGGGAGTAGACATTACACTTACTGTTACACCTTGCTGGTGCTACGGTTCAGAGACAATGGATATGGACCCAATGACAATTAAGGGTGTATGGGGCTTTAACGGAACAGAGAGACCTGGTGCGGTTTATCTTGCTGCTGTATTGGCAAGCCATGCTCAAAAGGGACTGCCCGCATTTGGTATTTACGGTCATGATGTACAGGATATGACAGATACTACAATTCCTGAAGACGTTAAGGAAAAGATTTTAAGATTTGGACGTGCTGCTGTTGCTGCTGCAACAATGAGAGGTAAGTCATACCTGCAGATAGGTTCTATTTGTATGGGTATCGGTGGTTCAATCATCGACGTTAACTTTATTGAGGAATATCTCGGAATGAGAGTTGAATCAGTTGACGAGGTAGAAATAATCAGAAGAATGACAGAGGGTATCTATGACGAGGCAGAATTTAAAAAAGCTCTTGCTTGGGCTAAGGAAAAATGCAATATCGGCTTTGATAAGAACCCGGCTGAAATGCAAAGAACAGATAAAGAGAAGGAAGAACAGTTTGAGTTTGTTGTAAAGATGATGTGTATTATAAAAGACCTCATGAACGGCAATGAAAATCTTCCTGAAGGTTGTGAAGAAGAAAAGGTTGGACACAACGCTATTGCAGCAGGTTTCCAGGGACAGAGACAGTGGACAGACTTCTATCCGAACTGTGATTTCCCGGAGGCAATGCTCAACACTTCATTTGACTGGAATGGTGCAAGAGAGCCATACATACTTGCAACAGAGAATGACGTGTTAAACGGTATCGGAATGTTGTTTGGTAAGCTTTTGACAAACAGAGCACAGATGTTTGCCGATGTAAGAACCTATTGGAGCGGCGATGCAGTTAAGAGAGCATCAGGCTATGAAATTGAAGGTAAGGCTAAAGAGGCTGACGGATTTATTCATCTTATAAATTCAGGTGCTTGTTGTCTTGATGCTTGCGGTGAGGTTAAGGACGAAAACGGAAACGGAGTCATGAAGCCATGGTATGAAATGACACAGGCTGATCAGGATACAGTTATGGCTGCAACAACATGGAACATGGCTGACTTAGGATATTTCAGAGGCGGCGGTTATTCTTCAAGATTTTTAACAAGAAGTGAAATGCCTGCTACAATGATCAGACTTAACCTTGTTAAGGGCTTAGGACCTGTATTACAGATTGCAGAAGGCTGGACAATTAATCTTCCTGATGAAGTATCTGATGTATTGTGGAAGAGAACAGACTACACATGGCCATGTACATGGTTTGCTCCAAGATGTACAGGTGAAGGTGCATTTAAGACTGCATATGACGTTATGAATAACTGGGGTGCTAACCATGGTGCTATCTCATACGGTCATATCGGTGCTGACCTTATCACTCTTTGCTCGATTTTGAGAATACCTGTTTGTATGCATAATGTTCCTGAAGAAAAAATCTTCAGACCTGCTGCATGGAATGCATTCGGTATGGATAAGGAAGGACAGGATTACAGAGCTTGTGACGCTTACGGTCCTATGTATAAGAATATCAAATAATTATTAAAATTGTAAACAACCGCAGGAT
>JAFQNU010000150.1 GCA_017420825.1 Clostridia bacterium | reverse complement strand
CGTTCAGGTTCTGTTGCAGTTTATTCAGGGGGGATTATTGGATTCTCTGAAAATTCCAATATTTCATCAAATGTTGCAATTAATCAATATATATTGACAAATGGATATTTTGCTCCTGTAATAGCATATAGTAGCGGAGGATTTATTAATAATAATTATTGTTATGACAAGCTCTATTCAGATGCACAAAGCTGTGTTCAGTCTGTCTTGGGAGAAAAGGTAGGGCTTGAAATGCTAACAGAACCCGAATTTTATTTTAAATCACCTGCAGAAGGCGGTAAACTTAACTGGTCAGCAAATGAAACTGATAGAATATGGAAAAAAAGCTTTGAAAAAAAGTATTCATTTCCGACGTTATATGATGTAAAAAATCAGGATAAATTTGATTTTTTGTATAAATATTAACATATGTATTATAATATTTTTCACTAATATGGCTGAAATGTTAAAGTTTTATTAAAATTTTAAATTTAGTATGTTCAATTTATAAAAAATATGATACAATAATATGAATAATGATAAAGTAGGTGAAGTATGTGATAAAGAGCATGACAGGATATGGCAGACATGAGGCTATATTGGATGGTAAAAAGATAAGCTGTGAGATTAAATCGGTTAATCATCGTTATTCTGATTACACAATAAAAACTCCAAGATATTACGGGTTTATGGAGGAAAGAGTACGAACATATCTCTCTGATTATATATCAAGAGGTAAGGTTGATGTTTACATATCAGTTGAAAGCTATGATACTATTGATAAAGAGATAAGGCTTAACAAAGAATTGGCTAAGAGCTATATTAATGCTTTGTATGAATTGCGTGATAGCTTTGGTCTCGGTGATGATATTAGTGTAAGTACTGTTTCAAGGTATTCGGACATATTCAAGAGCGAGAAGATAGAATAGGACGAGGAAAGTCTATGGAACAATGTTTTACAGGTTTTAAATATTGCTGTAAATGATTTTCTTGCAATGAGAGAACGTGAAGGAAAGAGAATAGAGCATGATTTGTGTGAAAGAGTTGAATATATGAAAACTCTTTCTTCAAGAGTTGAAGGACGTTCACAAGAATCGGTCAATGAATATAAAGACAGGCTTTATGCTAAAATCAAAGAAGTTTTGGAGGACAAGACAGTTGATGAAGCAAGACTTCTGACCGAGGTTGCAATTTTTGCCGATAAGGTTTGTGTTAACGAGGAAATGGTACGTTTGAACAGTCATTTTGATGAGTTCTATAAAATCATATCAAAACCCGAACCGGCAGGCAGAAAGCTTGATTTTCTTATTCAGGAAATAAATCGTGAAGTCAATACAACAGGTTCTAAGGCTTGTGATATTGAAATAGCAGGGATTGTTGTTGAATTGAAGGGTGAAATTGAAAAATTAAGAGAACAGGTACAAAATATTGAGTAACAGGAGATAAAAATGAAGCTTGTAAATATAGGATTTGGAAATATGATAAACTCAAGTCGGCTTGTTTCTATTGTAGGTCCCGAATCGGCGCCGATTAAAAGAGTTATAAGAGAGGCTGAAGACAAAAAAATGTTAATTAATGCAACATATGGCAGAAGAACGCGTGCTGTTATAATAATGGACAGCGGTCATGTTGTGTTGTCATCATTACAACCTGAAACAGTTGCAAACAGACTGGGTGAAAAGGAAATGGAGGCTGTTATTGATGAATAAAGGAAATTTATTTATTGTATCAGGGCCAAGCGGTACCGGAAAAGGAACAATATGTAACGAATTTTTAAAATTTGATGATGTATACCTGTCTGTTTCAGTCACTACAAGAGATAAGAGAAATGATGAAGTAGAAGGTGTAACATATATTTATGACAGTGTTGATGGTTTTAGATCAAGAATTGATAACGATATGATGCTTGAATGGGCTCAGTATGGCGATAATTTCTACGGTACTCCAAAGGATATTGTGCAACAAAAGCTTAACGCCGGCATAAATGTTATTCTTGAAATAGAGGTACAGGGAGCCTTGAAGGTTAAGGAAAAGATGCCTGAGGCAGTTATGGTGTTTATACTTCCGCCATCCATGGAAATTCTTCGTCAGAGACTTATAAATCGTGGCAGAGAGGAAAAGGAAGAGATAGACAAAAGAATAGATATTGCTATGGGTGAGCTTAAAAAAGCAGAATTATATGATTTTATTATTGTGAATGATGAACTTAGTGAAAGTGTTAAGTCATTAAGAAAAATCATTGATGACAGAAATAAAATGATGAACTTTGTCAATAATTTGATAGAGGAATATAAAAATAATTAATTTTATATAATACAAAAAAGACAGGAGAGATTTATTATGATGATTAAACCGGGAATTAATGCGTTGTCAAGCTGTGCAGATTCAAGATACACATTGGTGACAATGGCAGCTAAAAGAGCAAGAATGATAGGCGAGGACGGAGAAGGTCTTGTACCTTGTGATGTTAAAAAGCCTGTATCTATGGCTGTTGCTGAAATTGCAAGCGGTAAGGTTGGATATATAAGACACGAAAAGAAATCAACAGATGAAAATCAGATGCTTGATGAATTTTATCTTGCTGCAAACGGAGACCATATAGTTGACGAAAATGTAGTAGTAGTAGAGAAATAAAAATGTAAGTGAGGGAGGATAAGGCTTTGGTTGCACAAGTGATTATTAATTCGACTTCAAAGCAAACTGATAAAAAATTTGATTATCTTATCCCTCACTCTTTAGATGTGTCGGTTGGAACAAGAGTAATTATACCTTTTGGTATATCAAATAAACATGTTGAAGGATATGTTATGGGGATAACAGAACACTCTTCGGCGAAGAAATTAAAAGAAATAATTTCTTCTGAACCAAGGCGTGTTTTTGATGAGAAGACAGTAGAACTTATTGAATGGATAAGAGAAAAGTATCTTTGCACATATATTGATGTGATAAAACTTATAATTCCATCAGGAACCGGAATAACAAGCGAGGCATGGATTATTTATGAAAATGATTGTGATAATCTGACTTCATCTGAAAAAAAACTCGTCGATGCCGTAAAACCAATGCCGATAGGCTGTGAATTAACAGAATTATTAAAGATTACAGATGTATCGAGAGCTGTATTAAACAAACTAATTCAAAAAAAATGCGTCAGATTATATTATAAGACCAAAAGCATAGTCAAGGATAAAACAGTGAGAGTTGTAAGACTGTGTTTATCGGCTGACGATGCATATAAAAAAATAGAAGAATTAAAAAACAGG
>JAFQNU010000149.1 GCA_017420825.1 Clostridia bacterium | reverse complement strand
TTTAAAAACATCAGCAACTTCTGTGATTGTTATAAAAGCTTTATCATCTATGCTATGTACTATATCCCTCATTTTTGATATCTGAAAACGGTCTAATATGAAATATATCATAGTTTTATCTGAATCGGAGTAGCCGCCCTTAACAGAGATTTTTGTTGCTCCACTCTCAAACACACTCATAAGAATATCACAAATCTCATCCGGCTTTGATGTTATTATCATGGCCGCCTTAGAACGGTCAACACCCTCAACAATAAAGTCAATTGTTTTTAAAGCAGCACAATATGTCACGATTGAATAAAGCGGCAAAATCCAGCTTTGAATACTGATACCGCAAATAACATATAAAATTACATTATATATCATTACAAATGTTCCGACAGTAATGCCAAACCTCTTTGCAAATATAACTGACATTACCTCAATACCATCAATGGCACCTCCAAAGCGTATCGTAAGACCGCTTCCCACTCCTGAAATAAGACCTCCAAAAAGGGCACAAAGCAACAAATCATTTCCTGCCAACGGTGATGCAAGAGAAACATCAATCGGTAAAACATCTGTTATAAGCCATGCTCCAAGAGAATACATCGCCACCGCGTATAATGAATATATAGTAAATGCTCTGCCTTGTTTTTTATATCCGAACACAAAAAGCGGAATATTTAATGTCAAAAGAAATAGTGATAATGAAAATCGTTCAGGCGTTAACTGCGACAGTAACATAGATGTTCCCGATATACCACTGTCATACAGCTTTACAGGTGTAAGGAACACCGTCACACCAAAGGCATTTATAAATCCTGCAAGTGTAAGAAGTACAAATTTTATTGGTTTTAATTCATCTAAAATCTTTTTCATTATGCTACCCCCTGCTACTGTTATAATTTAATTATATATGATTTTATTTACTATGTCAACCAATTAGCTTAATTACATATGTACGAAATTATAAAACAAAAAATTCAAAAAATATTTATTTTTATAGAAAAAACTCTTGACAAGGCTTGTATATTATGTTATAATATTCATGTTGTCGATATGGCGGTATAGCTCAGTTGGCTAGAGCACACGGTTCATACCCGTGGTGTCACCGGTTCAAATCCTGTTACCGCTACCACGAAAAAAGCACTTGCAGTCGCAAGTGTTTTTTTGTGTTATGAAAATTTGCTGACTTATAAATAATATTTTTCCATTTTTCTATTTACATTTATACCAAACTATGCTATACTATAATTGCGACGTAACTTAATAATTTTTGTCATGAGTTTTACACACATTTATATTAGGCAAAAATGCCAGTTGTTTGTGTGCAGAAATTTATGACTGTAACAAAATTAATTTACGTCGCGGTAATTGAACTGGCATTTTTCATGCGTGGTTCATACCGCGCATTTTTTATTTTACATAAAAAATGCCATAATTTACCATTATAGGTTGCTACACACGAAAAAACCCGCCAAAAGGCGGGTTTTTCGTATACTTTCAAAATAATTTCTTTCCTCTTAGAATCACATGCTTTAAATTTAATTCCTTATCAAGAACTACAATATCAGCAAGCTTTCCTTCTGTAATACTTCCTGTTTTATCGTAAATACCAACAGTTTGGGCAGGATTTTTTGATGCCATCATACATGCGTCCTCAAGCGGTATTCCTATTGACACAAGATTTCTTACTCCGTCAACAAGACAGCTTGTTCCGCCGTTTATTGTACCGTCGTCGAGTCTGCTTTGTCCGTTTACTACATGAATAGACTGATTATGCTCAATATAGTCACCATCAGGCAAGCCTGCCGCCAAAATTGAGTCTGTTATCATGTTAATTTTTTCTCTGCCTTTTAATCTGTAAACAAGCGAAATAGCCTCAGGTCTTACATGATAAAAGTCACATATAAGCTCGCATTTTATATCCTCATACAAAATTCCGCCTACCGCTCCCGGTTCCCTGTGCTTTAAAGGGCTCATAGCGTTAAACAAATGTGTTCCAAGTTTTACTCCCCACTCAACCGACTTTTTCAATTCGTCACAGGTTGCGGAAGTATGTCCTGCTGAAATACATACACCATTTTCAGTTGCATACCTTACAACCTCTTCCGCTCCGGGCAATTCAGGGGCAAGAGTCATAATTTTTAAAATTCCGTCAGCTTCATTGTAAAGCTCCTTAAATTCCACTATATCTGTATTTCTGATATTTTCAGGCTTATGCGCACCCTTAAACGCTACCGAGAAGAATGGACCCTCCATATGGAGTCCCCACACCTTAGCGCAATCATCAAGCTCTGTCTGAACACATTTTTTCATATTCCTGATAGCTGTTAAGAGTTCTTCCTTTACTCCTGCTGAAATTGCAGGTACAAGCGAGGTTGTTCCATGCTGAGCTTCATATGATGCAATTTTTTCAAATGTGTTATCATTATAAGATATAAATTCCTCACCCATAGCTCCATGCATATGTGTATCAACAAAGCCCGGAACAACATAACAATCCGTTCCATCTATAACCTCATCAGAAGTAATATTTTTATCTATTTTCGCAATCTTCTGACCACTTATTTCTATATCTGTTGTCTCAAACTTAAAACTGTCATTTAATACATTACCATTTTTTATAATCATGCTTATCACCCTTTTATCATAGCATAGCGGCACCCAATGCACCTGCATCATTTTGTAATTCAGATACTTCTATTGCAACATCGCTGTTATTAACTCTTTCTCTTATAGGAGCAACTAATCTTTCTCCCTGCTTTGTTATTCCTCCTGCAATAATTATAGCATCAGGCCCAAAAATATTTATAAGACTCTTTATACCAACAACAAGCCAGTCAATATACTCATCAAATACCTTTTGTGCAACAGGACATCCCTCGTCAAGTGCGGCAAATATAAGCTTACCATTCAGTTTTTCGCCGTTTTCCTTGTAAATTCTGTATAATGCACTGTCTGTATTTTCAAGTGCTGCTGTTTTTGCCTGTCTGATAAATGCTGTTACAGATGCATATTGTTCCCAACAGCCTGTCTGACCGCATGGGCATGGTAAGCCGTTTTTAGCTTCAATTATAATGTGACCTACTTCTCCCATGCTATACTTACCATGACAAATTTTATTATCAATTATAATTCCGCCGCCAACACCTGTTCCAAGTGTTACCATAATTATATTTTCATACTTTTCCCCTGCTCCAAACTCAGACTCACCAAGTGCAGCACAGTTTGCATCATTATCGATATTAATAGGCATATCAATATAATCCTTAAGTCTCTTTCCAAGAGGATAGCTCTTAAACGGAAGATTTGATGCTGAAACAAGTCCGTTTTTAATTGTTCCCGGAGTTCCTATACCTATTGTTTTAATAGGATATTCCTTTCTTATTTTGTTACATTCTTCTGCAATCTGTTCAACAAATCTATCTGCTGAATCCTTTTCAGTTTCAAACTGTGATCTGTATAATATTTTTCCACCTTCAACAACTGCAAATTTTACTTCTGTTCCGCCTATATCAACGCCGAGACGTACACCTGTATATGCGTCCTTATCACAGATTAGCACCACATCAGGATGAACCTTGAGCATAGTTGCAGGTACAGATGTATTAATAGCATCATTAAGAAGTGCAGAAACAACCCTGCTCTTATTTGCACCGCTTGCTAAAAGTATAATCTTCTTTGATTTCAATATTGTGGAAATACCCATTGTAAGAGCCTGTCTTGGCACTTCTTCATCCGAAGTAAAAAATCTTGAATTTGCTTCTATTGTATTCTCTGTAAGATTGGTCAAATGAGTTTTGGAATTTAGGTTTGCGTCCGGCTCATTAAATCCAATATGTCCGTTCTGACCAATTCCCAAAATCTGCAAATCAACTCCTCCATGCATTTTTATCAGCTTTTCATAGTTTGCGCACTCATCATTTGGAGTTTTTGTCTCACCATTAGGTATATATGTATTCTCCGGATTTATATTGACCTTTGAAAAGAGCTGCTCATTCATAAAATAATAATAGCTCTGGTCATTTGTTCTTTTAATTGGATAGTATTCGTCAAGATTAAAGGTTGTAACCTGTGAAAAGTCTATTTCACCTTTCTTGTTGTTTTCTATCAATCTCTGATACAAGCCTATCGGAGTTGAGCCTGTTGCAAGTCCCAATACACTCTCAGGCTTTAAAATAAGCTGACTTGATACAAGCTTCGCCGCCTGTTCCGACATTTCCTCATAATTTTCACATACTATAACTCTCATTTTTTATCCTGCCCTTCTGTAATCACATAAATTAACAGGCAGGGGCAAGAAGCCCCCGCCCTGTTTTAAAGCTCTGCTACTATTTTGTTTAATTCATCTTCAAGATTAGCAATATCACTTACAAGCTTAAACTGATTTCTCGCTCTGTCAAGATTATGCTGTTCATAATGCGTTTTAAAATATGTATCTCCATTTAAGTAATCTGTAAGAAATCTTATTCCGCACTCATATGTAAGTAATTTTGCAGAGAAAGGTAATAATTCTATTTCCTTATCTGTCAGATATTCCTTCATTTCCTCAAAATAACCCTTTGCAAAGCCCTTGAAATATTCCTTGCTGAACTGTACTTTTGAAAGGTCTGTCTCATCCTCTGCTGCAGTTGATGCACCTATTCTTAATGCATCTCCGAAATCATACAACGCACTGCCCGGCATAACTGTATCAAGGTCAATTACACAAACCGCTTCACTTGTCTTTTCATCAAATAGAATATTATTTATCTTTGTATCATTGTGAGTTACTCTCAAAGGAATTTCTCCGCTTGCCATAGCCTCAACAACCTTGCCTGCAAATTCGGCATTCTTTAAAGCAAATTCTATCTCAGGCTGAACACTTGATGCTCTTTTTGCAATATCGTCACTGATTGCCTTTTTCAAAGCCTCTACACGTTTCGGTGTATTATGGAAATCAACTATTGTTTCGTAAAGCTTATCTGCAGGATAATCATTTAACATTCCTGCAAATCTTCCGAAACCCTTTCCTGCATAATACATATCATCAGCCGAGGTGCTCTGCTCAATAGTCTTTGTTCCTGTAATAAACTTATAAACTCTGAAAACATTCTCACTGTCATACTCATAATAATTCTTTCCGTCTTTTGTCTTTACAACTGTAAGAGTTTCTCTGTCCGGGTCTCCGCCCTCTTTAACAATCTTTTCCCTTAAAAAGCTTGTTACGTTATTGATATTATCCATGAGCTCAACATGATTTTTGAATATTTTAGTGTTTATTCTCTGTAAAATGTATTTATCGGGATCTGTTAAATATGTATCATTGATATGCCCGTTCCCGTAGTTCTCAATAGTTGACTCAATCTGAAATTCTCTCAATATCTTATTAAGATCTATCATTTGTTCAAACCCCCAAAATTAATACAAGCCCTTTGCATTCAAATCAGCAATAGCCTTTTTAACAGCGGGTAAGTCCTCACTGTATGTTACTCCATACCACTGCTCATCGGTAGGTAATACCTTTACCTGCATTCCTGTTTCATTTACTCTCTTATTTATAATAAGCGGTAATAAAAACTCTTTCTTTGGCTCATTGATATTTTCTTCAAGGAAAAGGTTAAACTCCTTCTTTAAATAATCAAATATTCCCAAATCAAGTCCCCACATATTCATAGATACAGGTGTATCCTTAGGTATGTCTGTGTCAAAAGGAATATCTGTCATCTCGTCAAGACTCTTCAAATACCCATTCTCAACCTTGCACACACCTCTTGAAACAGTACCGTTTTCTGAAAGTGTGTTTCCAAGCTTATAGCCTGCCATGCACATACCGTCATTATTTGCAAGATAATCGTACATTGTTTTATAAACACTCTGACCGTAATAGTCATCAGCATTGATTACCAAAAACGGATTTTTAACAACATCAGCAGCACTTAAAATTGCCTGACCTGTTCCCCATGGCTTTAATCTTCCTTCAGGTAATGTGAAGCCTTGCGGTAAATCATCCTTTTCCTGATATACATATTCAACGTCAACTATACCTTCTATTCTTTTTCCGCATGCTGCACGGAAATCCTTTTCAATATCCTTTCTGATAATGAAAACAGCCTTTTTGAAGCCTGCCTTTACCGCATCAGCCACAGAATAATCTATAATCATTTCTCCGTTCGGACCAACAGGCGCAGCCTGCTTCAAGCCTCCAAAACGGCTACCCATTCCTGCTGCCATTACTACTAACTCTGCACTCATTTCTTACTACCTCCATAATATAATATTAATTATCCTGTACATTATATCATAGAATTTTTAAAATTGCAAACGTTTTCGGAAAAATCAGGTAATTTTTTTAATTTTTATCTAAATGTCATATTTTTTAAGCTCATTTTTCAAAAATTCATAGCCCTTTTTGATACCTTCAACACAGTCCTCACAACCTTCATATTCAATATCAAGATATCCTCTATAGCCTGCTTTTATAAGGATTGCCAATGATTGTGCAGCTTTAACATCACCATAACCCACCGGAACTCCAACTGCTCTGTTCATTCCTCTGGTAACAAAACAACCTTCCTTTAATTCATCACTGTAATAATCTGCAAGCTTCATGTCCTTGAAGTGAACGTGTGCGGCAAGTGTAGCAACTCTTGAAACTGATTTTACAGGGTCTTCATCTGCACATATGAAATTACCCACATCAACCAATAGTCTGAAATTATCACGATTTACAAGATTTACAGTCTGCTCCACTCTATACGCATCCTGAAATGCAAGTCCATGGTTTTCAATCATAGTCATAATACCATAGGTATTGGCATAGTCTGCAAGCTCTCTTATTGAATCAACCACCTTATTCAATACCATTTCAAAGCTCAATCCCATAGGCAAAGCTCCGTATGTAATATCAAATCTATACAACTTAACACCAAGTGTATTTGCAATGTCTATTTCAGTCTTTACCCTATCCATTTCTGCCTTCAGCTCATCTCCCTCCTTAAAGAGATTTGCTCCGCCTACATATGCGCTGATTTCAATATCGTATTTCTTACATTCCTCAACTAATTTTTCTGCAAGTGCCTTTTTTTCTTCAAATTTCTCTACTTTCAAATTAAAATCCACAAATTCAATTGCATCAAAGCCTATTTCCTTTGCTTTCGCAACAGTACCTATAACGTCAAGTCTGCCATCATTCAAATACTGCTGAAACGAATATGAACTAACTCCTATTTTCATCTTTTCTGTCTCCTTTACAAACTGTGGGGAACTCCCGTTCCCCACACAACAATTTAATCGTTAATAATAACCTCGTGTCCTGTTCTGCCTGACTCATAGATTGCGTCAAGTATTTTCATGATTTCAATACCGTCCTCTGCAGGTGCTATACACTCACATCCTGTTAAGATACAGTCTGCAAAATGCTCTATTTCTGCCTGGAAATGCTCGCACGATTGCTTATAATTATCAAGCTTGGGAGATACGTCAGCCAAAAATCCGTTTATTTCGGTATAAAGCTTGAGGTCTGTACCGTTAATATTCATACCGCCCTTTGTTCCGTATATCTCTTTGGAAATAACATCCTCACCGTTTAAGCTGTAGCTTGTCTCCAAAAGTGTTGTCTGTCCGTTTTCATATTTAATCATAGCAATTCCGAAATCTTCAACGTTATATACATCCTTGTCGCTTGCGTTATCAGGCTTCCAGCCCACATCTGTCTTTAAGTGTGCTCTGTTTCCGAGCTTATCCTCAACAGATGCAAATACCGATTTAACCTGAGGTCTGCCCATTAAGTATCTTGTAAAGTCAATAACGTGTACGCCAAGGTCAATTACAGGACCTCCTGCTGACATTTTCTTATTGTTAAACCAACCGCCCGGTGCACCATGGCGTCTTAAATATGTAGCCTTTGAGTAGTAGATATCTCCTATATAGCCGTTGTCAATGAAATCCTTTGCAATTCTTCCTTCGTCCATAAATCTCATAACAAAGGCAATCATAAGAAGCTTGTTATTTTTCTTTGCAGCATCTGCCATCTCCTGTGCCTCTTTTGCATTTGTTGCCATAGGCTTTTCACATAAAACGTGTAAGCCTGCGTTTAATGCGTCAATTGTACATTTTGCGTGGTTACAGTTCCATACGCAAACGTCAATAGCATCAAGCTGTTCGTTTTTGAGCATCTCCTCCTCACTTGAGTACACCTTGTCAATTCCGTACATCTCTGATGTCTTTTTCAGATTTGCAGGGTCAATGTCACACAAAGCAACTACCTCAATATTTTTTGCATTCTTGTATGCATTGAGATGCACTCTTCCTATATTACCGCATCCTACCAAACCTACTCTTACCTTTTCCATTTTCCATTCCTCCCTGAACATTTTTTTGTAAATTTATTTTATACTCATACCCCTGAAAAGTCAATAAATTATATTGCCCGACATTAACACTATATTGCTACATTTTAAAAAAGCAAAATAGTGTTATTGGACGGCAATATAAAACATTGACAAAGCTATCATTATGTTATATTATTTATATAAAAAAAAGAAAAGGAAGTGCTATTATGTATAATTTCCCAATAGGTGTTTTGGTTGATTCTCTAAAAAATGATGATACCTACAATGCTGTTATAAAAGCATCAAAATTAGGCGCAAAGGGTATTCAGATGTACTCAACTTCAGGTGTTAATTCACCGGAAAATCTGACACCCTCAAAAAGACGTGAGCTTTTAAATCATGTTAAAAACAACGGCCTTGTTTTCTCTGCTATATGTGGCGATTTGGGACATGGTTTTACAGATAAGGAAAAAAATCCTGAGTTGATTGAAAAATCAAAGGTTATAATGGAGCTTGCAAAGGAGCTTGAGTGTGATGTTGTTACAACTCATATCGGTGTTGTTCCTGAGGATTCAAGCCATGACAGATATAAAATCATGCAGGAGGCTTGCTTTGAGCTTGCACAGTATGCCGATTCAATGAAATCACATTTTGCGATTGAGACAGGTCCTGAAACCTCTGCAACCCTGAAAAAATTCCTTGACTCTCTTAATTCTAAAGGCGTTGCGGTAAATTTAGACCCTGCAAATCTTGTAATGGTTACAGGCGATGACCCTGTACAGGCTGTATATAATTTGAAGGATTACATAGTTCATACACA
>JAFQNU010000019.1 GCA_017420825.1 Clostridia bacterium | reverse complement strand
TCGCATCCGTCATTGCCGGCTCTTATACCCATATAGCGAAGAGAAGCTTTTGGAACTTCAGTTCCTTTATAAAATCTATTTTCCTCTAATTCATTGTAGCGGTTATTCGCAAAATTTTCCATGACATCAAGAATAATGGGAATTGCTTGGGCGGTGATTTTTGCACTGTCAACTGTATTCTTTGTGTGAAATTTATATTTTACTTCTCCGCCACCTGAACCGCAATGCCATATTTCGCCTTCAACTCCGTCCATGCTTACAATTCTCTTGCAGGGATATTTCATCACGGCAGACATGGCGCCATGCGAGCCACCGTATTCTTCATCTGAGTATGCCGCAAATAACAGGTTTGATTTGGGTTTGAAGCCCGCATCTTTCAGTAGTTTTATGACAAATAGTGCGGTAGCTATTGCATATTTATCATCACTGGCACCTCTGCCATAAATTTTTCCATTATCTATTTCGCCTGAGAGTGGATTTCTTTCCCAATTATTAATGTCTCCTAATTGAACAGTGTCAGTATGTGCCATAAGCATAAGCTCATTAGTGTCTTGTTCACCTTTCCAACGGGCAACAACATTATAGCGATTATCAAGCCCACGTCCCGGCATATAGTCGGGGTGTTGTTCGAAACATTCTATATCAAGAGGTGAGAAAAGGTCGCTTTCAAGTCCTATTTCATGGCATATAGAGTGTATGTATCGGGCACATTCTTCCTCATTACCATAGTTTCCAAAGCTTTCCGAATTTATTTTTATAAGTTTACATAGCAATTCGTATAATTCTTGCTTATGCTGGTCAATCAGCGTATATAATTCTTTTGTATCCATGATTAATCTCCTTTTAATTAGTATATCATAACTGACAGATTATTACAACTATAAAACTGTTTAATTTTATTATCAGTACAGTCTCTTTTTTATAGAAAATGACAGGTTTAGTGCCAGAGCATGCAAATTCACATTTCTTTTTAACATCATTTTTGAGTGTATTGTCTGTTCTAATGCCACGATTGGGTGACGCTCGGAAATTCTTGCTGCAAGAGAAGAGAGTTCTTCTTGCATATCTTTATTTATTATAAGTTTTAGAGAACTATTCTTGATAAACATAATATCCCTTAAAAAGCTCTGCCACAGGTTTAGTATTAAATCTGCTTTATCCTTATGGTTTTCAAGAAAATCTGCAACCGTATAAGCGGAAATTTTGTGGCCTGACATCAAAGGAGCAAGCATTTTAAAGCTTTCCTCTCTTAAAAGGGAGTAGTCGGGATCAGCAACTATTTTATCTATCTCGCCCGGTATTCCTGAAGAAAGCGCGGTTAGTAGCTTTATATCAGAAATACTGTCGGGGTATGCGGTCCTTATATATTCTTCAATACGCTTATCGCTGACAGTTGGAAAGCTCACCGAGGTACAACGTGACAATACCGTTTGTAACAGTTCCGTTTCACCTGTGGATAATATTATAAAGGTGATGTATTCAGGCGGCTCTTCAAGAATTTTTAAAAGGGAGTTTTGTGCAAATTCATTTAAAAGCGATGCATCTTCAAATATATATACCTTTCTTACTGACTGAAAAGGCTTTAAATAGGCATCTGAAACAATCTTTCGAGCCTGTTCAACACTAATGGTTTTTTTGTCCTCCGGTCTGATATAAATAACATCGGGGTTTGTGCCACTTTTTGTACCAACACAGGCATGACACACACCGCAGGGAGCACTATCAGGACTTGTACAGGTTAATGCAGCAGAAAAAAGCCTTGCGGCTTTGGATTTTCCTACACCCTCCGGACCTACAAACAAATATGCATGACTTGCTTCACCTTTATGAACTGCATCTATAAGATTTTTCATAATATCATCATGAAAAATATCATACCCGTACATTAAACCACTCCCATTATATAACATATATCTATTTTAATACATAATTTGTGATTTTGCAAGTATTATGCAGAATAATTTCAAAAAAATAAGCTAATCTCTATATAATCAGCAACAGACTGATTTTTTGAGATTAGCTTTGGGTAGAATATGTAATCAGTTAATTTTAAATATTGCCCTCATAATTCCGCACAGACATTTTGGCATCTTCATCACTACAACTTTCATAAAAATTCCTACCTTTCTTTTAATTGTACAGGTCTACCATCTGAAAAGACAGCAGTACCCCATTATAACTATTAAGATTGCTTCAAGAACTGCGACTACGCAGATGGGCAGTATTAATCCGGCGATAATCCCCACACAAAATGTCAGTGCCGCCAAGCCGACAGCCTTACAACCGAGACAAATCACAGTCAACACCCTTTCTTGATTTTATTTGCTTATGTTATATAATATGTGGGGTGTGTGAAAGTGTGATATAATTTACAGAAAAAAAGGTATATCGGGGAATATCCCCAATATACCTTTTGTATATTATTCTTCAATTTCGTAGCCGTCAATGGTAATGTTTACATCCTTGTATAGCGGCATACCTGTTCCGGCAGGAATGAGCTTACCAATGATAACATTTTCTTTTAAGCCGAGCAATGGGTCAACCTTACCCTTTATAGCTGCATCTGTAAGAACTTTTGTTGTTTCCTGGAATGATGCGGCTGACAGGAAGGAGTCGGTTGCAAGTGATGCTTTGGTGATACCCAAAAGCACAGGTGTATAGGTTGCGTGATTTCCGCCGCCGTTTTCATCAAGTGCTATGTTTGCATCTTCAAGTTCAAATATATCAACAAGTGAGCCGATGAGAAGATTTGTATCTCCTGCATCTTCAACTCTTACCTTTCTGAGCATTTGTCTTGTGATAATTTCAACGTGCTTATCGTTGATATCAACACCCTGCATACGGTAGGTCTTTTGAACTTCACAGGTAATATAGCTTTGTACTGCCTGTGGACCGTTAATTCTCAAAATATCGTTAGGATAGATTGAACCATGTGTGAGCGGATCACCCTTTCTGACAACATCGCCGTCAACAACTCTGATGCTTGAATCGTAAGGGATTGTATATGTTCTTACGTCACCAAGCTCGTCGTTGGTTACAGTAACCTCACGCTTACGTGTATTTGCTGTATTAACAGTAACTTTACCATCAATTTCCGAAATTATAGCCAAACCTTTAGGACGTCTTGCCTCGAACAATTCCTCAACACGAGGGAGACCCTGTGTAACGTCCGCACCGCCTGCGACACCGCCGGCGTGGAAGGTTCTCATTGTAAGCTGTGTACCAGGCTCACCGATTGACTGAGCAGCAATAATACCTACTGCCTCACCAATATTAACAAGCTCGCCTGTTGCAAGGTTTGCACCATAACATTTTGAACATACTCCGACTCTTGACTTACATGTGAGTACACTTCTTATATGAACTGCCTCTACTCCTGCATTAACAATACGGTCAGCTGTTCTGTCATCAATCATTGTGTTTGGATCAGCCTTTGCTATTATATCGCCTGTCTGCGGGTCAACGACATCGGTCATGAGAATACGTCCGATGATACGGTCACGCAATGGCTCGATGATTTCCTTTTCATTTTCTGTTACAGCGGTTACCCAATGTCCTGCTGTGTCGCCGCAATCTGTTTCACGAACGATAACGTCCTGAGAAACGTCAACAAGACGACGTGTGAGGTAACCTGAGTCAGCTGTTCTTAGCGCTGTATCTGTAAGACCTTTTCTTGCGCCGTGTGATGAGATAAAGTATTCAAGTACATTAAGACCTTCACGGAAGTTAGCACGGATAGGAATTTCTACCGCACGTCCCTGTGTATCCGCCATAAGTCCTCTCATACCTGCAAGCTGTCTTATCTGGTTAACGCTACCACGGGCACCTGAGTCAGCCATCATATAAATCGGGTTAAACTCGTTCATGTGGTTCATCATGTCCTCGGTAACCTTATCTGTTGTAGCACCCCAGATTTTGATAACCTCGTTATATCTTTCCTCATCAGTTAACAAGCCTCGACGGAATTTCTTAACTATTTCGTCAATCTGCTTCTGAGCCTCGTCAAGAAGAACTGCTTTATTTTCTGAAATTTCAATATCAGAAACTGATACGGTGATTGCACCTCTTGTTGAATATTTATATCCTGTTGCCTTTATAAGGTCAAGCATTTCTGCTGTTTTTGATGTTCCGTGAACACGAATACATCTGTCAATAATCTTACCGAGCTGTTTCTTTTTAACTACCTCATTTATTTCAAGATCACAAATCTTTTCAGGGTCTTTTCTGTCCACAAGACCAAGATTTTGAGGAATATTTTCATTAAATATCAGTCTTCCTACTGTTGCATCGACTGTTCTTTCATGCTTCTCACCCTTTACCATTCTTGAGATATTAACACGAATGGGAGTATGCAAGCCGAGCATATGGTTATCATATGCAAGCAGTGCTTCCTCAGGGTTGATATATGTGTGAGGACGCCAGGTTTCGGGGTCTGTTCCCGGATAGTTCTTTCCACCAAGCTCATCATGCTTTATAATTGTAAGATAGTAGCTTCCTAAAATCATGTCCTGTGTCGGAACTGTTACAGGAGCACCGTCCTGTGGTTTTAACAGGTTATTTGCAGAAAGCATCAAAAATCTTGCTTCTGCCTGTGCCTCGGGTGACAAAGGAACGTGAACAGCCATCTGGTCACCGTCGAAGTCGGCGTTATATGCTGTACATACCAACGGGTGAAGCTTCAACGCTCTTCCTTCAACAAGCTTTGGCTCAAAGGCTTGTATACCGAGTCTGTGAAGTGTAGGAGCACGGTTCAAAAGAACAGGGTGTTCCTTGATAACATCTTCGAGTACTTCCCAAACCTCAGGCTTAACTCTCTCAACCATTCTCTTTGCGCTCTTGATATTAGGAGCAAGTCCTCTTGATACAAGCTCTTTCATAACAAACGGCTTGAACAGCTCGATTGCCATTTCTTTAGGCAAACCACACTGATAAATCTTCATTTCAGGTCCTACAACGATAACCGAACGTCCTGAATAGTCAACACGCTTACCAAGCAGGTTCTGACGGAAACGTCCTTGTTTTCCCTTTAACAGATTTGAAAGTGATTTCAAAGCTCTGTTTCCTGGGCCTGTTACGGTTCTGCCACGTCTGCCGTTATCAATAAGTGCGTCAACTGCTTCCTGAAGCATTCTCTTTTCGTTTCTGATAATCAAATCAGGAGCACCAAGCTCTAAGAGCCTGTTCAATCTGTTATTTCTGTTGATAACTCGTCTGTAAAGGTCGTTTAAGTCGCTTGTTGCAAATCTTCCGCCGTCAAGCTGTACCATAGGACGCAAATCGGGAGGAATAACAGGAACAACCGACATAATCATCCATTCAGGACGGTTTCCTGAAAGTCTGAATGCCTCAACAATTTCAAGTCTTTTGATTATTTTAACTCTCTTTTGTCCCTGTGAATTTTCAAGAGACTCCTTTAATTCTACGGAGAGCTTTTCCAAATCAATTTTCTTTAACAGCTCAAGAATAGCTTCCGCACCCATGCCGGCGGTAAATTTATTACCGTACTTTTCATAGGCATCGTTGTATTCCTTCTCTGAAAGAATTTGATTTTCCAAAAGGTTAGAGCTACCGACATCTGTTACAATATATGATGCAAAATAAAGTACCTTTTCAAGATGTCTTGGTGAAATGTCAAGGATAAGTCCCATAGAGGAGGGAATACCCTTAAAGTACCATATATGTGATACAGGTGTTGCAAGCTCTATGTGTCCCATACGCTCACGCCTTACCTTGGATTTTGTTATTTCAACACCGCATCTCTCACATACTATGCCCTTATGTCTGAT
>JAFQNU010000148.1 GCA_017420825.1 Clostridia bacterium | reverse complement strand
CTTTTTAAATATCCATTGTGTCCATTTATAATATTCGGGGTCTGTTGTATTTACCTCTCTGTCCCAATCGAATGAGAACCCAAGCATTTTCAACTGTCTTGTAAAGTTGTCTATGTTCTGTTTTGTAATAATTTTCGGGTGAATTTTATTCTTTATAGCAAAGTTTTCAGTTGGCAGACCAAATGCGTCCCAACCGATAGGATACAGCACATTATAGCCCTGCATTCTGCGTTTTCTTGCAATGATATCAAGAGCTGTGTAGCTTCTTGGGTGTCCTACATGGAGTCCTGCACCTGATGGGTACGGAAATTCTATCATTGCGAAAAACTTCGGTTTATCACTTCCGTTTTCGGCATGAAAGCAGTTAGCATCTTCCCATTTCTTTTGCCATTTTTTCTCGATCTCTGTAAAATTGTATGTTGACATTTTACACTCACGTTCCTTTCCTCAAAGTGTATTATTTTAAATCAAATTTTAAATCAGCAGCATCTGCCCACAAATGTTCAAGTGAATAGAACTCTCTTGTTTCCTCTGTCATTATGTGAACGATAATATCCGAGTAGTCCATTAATATCCATGTTCCGCCGTTATAGCCTTCCTTGTGCTTTGGTAAAATTCCAAGCTCTTCCATTTTCTCTTCAACCTCGTCTGCACATGCTCTCAGCTGTGTTGTCGAACCGCATGAGCATATTACAAAGTAGCTTGCCATTGTGGTTATTTCAGATATATCAAGACCAACTATATTGCTTGCCTTTTTATCATATAATGCCTGTGCAATTTTTTGTACTCTTTCCATATTTTTACTGCTCCTTGTGTATTTTACTACAAATCTTTTGATTTGTCTATATATTTTTCAAAATTAATCCTGTTGAGAAAGCTTTGCCGCCTGGTCAGCAGTGATGAGTGCGTCAATAAGCTCGTCAAGTGAGCCGTTTAGTATCTGTTCAAGCTTATAGAGTGTGAGGTTTATTCTATGGTCTGTAACACGTCCCTGTGGGAAGTTATACGTCCTTATTCTCTCACTTCTGTCTCCTGAACCGACCTGTGACTTTCTTTCGTCTGCAATTTCCTTGTGTCTTTGCTCCTCCATTACCTCATAAATTCTTGAACGGAGAATTTTCATTGCCTTGTCTTTGTTTTTAAACTGTGATTTTTCATCCTGACAGGAAACAACGATGCCTGTGGGGAGGTGCGTAATTCGTACGGCTGAGTCGGTGGTGTTTACGCACTGACCGCCAGGACCTCCTGCTCTGAAAACATCTATTCTCAAATCATTCTGATTAATTTCAATTTCAACCTCTTCAACCTCGGGTAAAACAGCAACCGTTACCGCAGAGGTGTGTATTCTTCCGCCCGATTCGGTTGAGGGAACTCTTTGAACTCTGTGAACACCGCTCTCAAATTTAAACTTTGAGTATGCACCTTGTCCTTCAATACTAAAGCATACCTCTTTATAACCGCCGATGTCAGTTGCATTTGAATTCAGAATATCTATTTTCCATCTTTGAGTTTCGGCATACATTGTGTACATTCTCATCAAGTCAGCTGCAAACAGTGCCGCTTCCTCTCCGCCTGTACCTCCTCTGATTTCCATAATAACATTCTTCTCATCGTTCGGGTCTTTGGGAAGGAGCAAAATTTTAAGCTCCTTTGATATAGTTTCAAGATTTTCTTCCGCTTCGGACAGCTCTGCCTTTATTAAATCTTCAAGCTCCTTATCCTCGCCTGCTTCCAGCATTTCCTTGTCATCAGCAATAGTCTTTTTTGTTTTTTTATACTCTCTGTATTTTTCAATAATAGGGGTGAGGTCGGAGTTTTCCTTCATATATTTTCTCCAGCTCTCCTGGTCGGCTATAACCTCAGGATCGATTATTTTCTCCGACAACACTCTGTATTTTTCCTCTAATGCTTCTAATTTATCAAACAATTTAATTCCCTCTCTTTTTAAAGTGTAAGTCTTTTTGGCGGAATGTACTTCGATATTACCCTGTTATTACAACGAAAATCTATTCTTTCATTTGCCTCTGTAACAGGCTTTAACAGCTTTGCAAAATCCTCATCATCAAAATCTGTAACCGACATAAAGTATTCTTTCTTATCGTTGGTGAGAATGTAGAAAAATTCGGCTCTTTTTAAAATTGTTTCGTATTTCTGGTCAGAACGCTTAATATTTCTTTTAAATTCGCCGTCATCAATAAGCTTTAAAAGATAATTTCTGCTTCCTAAATATATTTTTGACACAGATGAAATTTCTATCCTTTTAATAACAGTTTTAGCAGGTAAAAATTCACCTATAAATCCTGACTCTGTTTTAAAAGGGAAAATTCCGTTATCCCAGTTCTGCATATAAATATATCCGTCATTCACAGCAATATATGTAGGTATTACCGTATTAATTCTCATAATAACATATGAAAAACCAAGCACCACAGCTATTATATAAATCAGTGCGAATATAAACCTCTGATTAAACAGACTGTAAATTGCCATTACAGCTCCGAGCAGGGATATACTTGCCATTATGCAAATAAGTATCATATTCGTGTTTTTTATGTTCTTCGAAATAGAAACTTTTTGTGTATAATCCATATACATATCACCTCATTATATCATTATATCAGAAAAATAAGAGGTTGTCAAATTTTTATTAAATTTAATAGTGAATAGGTAAGCAAATGCCTACCTATTCACATAAAATTATTATTCCAATTCGAGAAGTTTTTTTGTTGCGGTAATATCACCTGTTGTTAATGTTTTAATGCTTGAATAGCTGTCACTGTTACAGATTATCATGGGAATAGTAACCTTATATCCGTCAGCTTTAATTTTCTCTATATCAAAGCTTACGAGCAATTCACCTTTATGAATTTTCTGTCCGTTTTTAACCTCTGCCTTAAAGTGTTTACCTTTAAGGTTAACAGTGTCAATTCCGATATGAAGGAGTATTTCATGACCTTTATCGGAAATGATATTCACAGCATGACTTGTATCGAATATATTATCCACAACACCGTCACAGGGAGCATATAATTTACCATCTGTCGGCTCTATTGCGATACCGTCACCGAGAATTTTTTGTGAGAAAACCTCGTCCTCCACTTTATCAATGGGAACAACATGCCCCGTTGCATGGGCAAGAAGTGTTAATGCACCGCCTGTACCGCTTTTTGCTTTTTTTGTGTCCTCTGTGTTTACGGGTGGTTCGACAGCTTTTAAATCACCGTTGTTTTCGATATAGTCCTCCAGGTGTGATTTTATTACCGATACCTTTGGACCATAGATAATCTGCACGCCGTTACCTTTTCGTATTACTCCCGATGCACCGCTCTGTTTTAATTCGCTGTCCGAAACCTTGTCGGGATTTTTAACTGTAATTCTAAGTCTTGTTGCACAGCAATCTATATCGGAAATATTATCCTTTCCGCCAAGACCGCTTAAAATTAATGCACTTGTTGTATCAGAATTTGAGCCTGATTTCTTTTTGTCTTTCATATCCGCACGGGTGTATAGCTTCGTATCTTCATTATCATCTTCTCGTCCGGGAGTTTTAAGGTTTAATTTTAATATCATGGTTCTGAATACGAAATAGTAGACAACTGCATAAACAAGACCCACTATTACAATCCAAATCCAGTTTGTTTTTGCATTGCCCTGCAGAATACCAAACAGGAACAAATCTATGAGACCTCCTGAAAAGGTCATACCAACGCCGACGTTAAAAATATGCATAAGCATATACGAAAGACCTGCCAACACACAATGCACTGCATACATAACAGGGGCAACGAATAAGAATGTGAACTCAATAGGCTCTGTTATACCTGTGAGCAATGATGTGAGGGCGGCTGATAGTAAAAGTCCCCATGCAACCTTACGTTTTTTCGGATACGCACAAGTGTACATTGCGTATGCCGCAGCAGGCAAACCGAAAATCATGAACGGGAATTTACCCGACATAAATCTTGTTGCTGATACGGAGAATTGTTGAGTGGATTTTGATGCAAGCTCTGCAAAGAAAATGTTTTGAGCACCCTGAACAAGATTTCCGTCTATGACGAGTGAACCTCCAAGCTCTGTTTGCCAGAACGGCATATAGAAAACATGGTGAAGTCCGAACGGAATTAGGGCACGTTCTATAATACCGTAAATCCATGTTCCGGCATAGCCTGATGCAAGAACGAGATTTCCAAGCTGTGCAATAAAGCCCTGAACGATAGGCCATACAAAATACATCAGTATGCCGACAAGCAAAAATACAATACTGCTTATAATAGGAACAAAACGTGTTCCGCCGAAGAATGCAAGAACCTGCGGTAACTGGATTTTATAAAATCTGTTATGCAGTGCCGCAACACCAAGACCAACAACGATACCACCGAATACACCCATTTGAAGGGTTGTTATTCCGAGAACCTGAGCGGTTGAGTTTGCAGCCATAGCCTCAACACCGCCGTTTGCGGTAATGAGAGCGCTTATTGCGGTGTGCATTATAATAAATGCTATAACACCTGACAGTGCGGCAACCTCTTTCTCTCTTTTTGCCATACCTATTGCAACACCCACTGCAAACAAAAGAGCAAGGTTGTCAAAAACGGCACTTCCTGTTTTTGCCATAATATTTAAAATGTTGTAAAGAAAGCCACCCTCGTAAATTATATTTGTTAATCTGTATGTTTCAAGAGTTGTGGCATTTGTAAATGAACTGCCTATACCAAGCAGAAGTCCTGCAACCGGTAGCAGAGCTATCGGTAACATGAATGAACGTCCTACCCTTTGTAAAACGCCGAATACATTATCTTTCATAAAATTTTATTCCTTTCTG
>JAFQNU010000147.1 GCA_017420825.1 Clostridia bacterium | reverse complement strand
ATTATATAATATTATATGCAATAAAAATAAACTAAAGAACAGGAAATTTAATTATGAGAATGAGAAAAAAGAAGCATTGCAGTGAAAGGCTTGAGCAATGCAGTCAATTATGGATAAAAGAGCCTGAACAATACAAAGGAAAATGGTCCGAAATATTTGGAAATGACAACCCTATACATATTGAAATTGGTTGCGGAAAGGGACAGTTTATATGCGGTATGGCACAAAACAATCCCGACATTAATTATATAGCAATAGATGTCGTTCCCGATGTATTGGTTCTCGCTCTTGAAAAAGCAACACGTTCAGAACTTGAAAATGTAAGGCTGATAATTGCAGATGCAGGCAAGCTTTGCGATTATTTTGAATATGACGAAATAAAGCAGATTTATCTGAATTTTTCCGACCCATGGAAAAAGAGCCGTCAGGCAAAAAGACGTCTAACCCATAAAAACTTTCTTGATATATACAAAAAATTACTTAAAAACGGAAATTTAATATGTTTTAAAACGGATAATAAAGCATTATTTGAATTTTCCTTAAATTCTTTTGCACAGGAGAATTTTAAAATGCAAAACATAACTCTTGATTTACATAATTCAAAATTTGAAGGTAATGTGATGACTGAATATGAGGAGAGATTTTCCTCACAGGGATTTCCTATTTACCGCCTTGAGGCAAAATATATAGGTTGGAATTGACCTATAACTCGACTTTCTGTGGAACGGACTTTTCGTTGAAATCTCAAAAAGATTTTGAGGTTAATATGTAATTATTTACGAAAAGCTGTTTGTGTTGACTAAAAGCATTAGAAATGATAATATAATCTACAAGAAAGCCTCCCTTGTGTAAAGGGAGGTGGGTTGCGTAGCAACTCGGAGGGATTGTAATGGATTATAAACACAACAAAGAAATTGTACCACTCGCAAAAACACTACGAAAGAATATGACAAAAGAAGAAAAGCACCTTTGGTATGATTATTTGAAAGAATACCCTATCAGGTTTATAAGGCAGAAAGTTATAGGGAAATATATTGTTGATTTTTACTGTGCCAAAGCAAAGCTTGTTATTGAATTGGATGGCTCACAGCATTATGAAGATAAAGAAATAGAAAAAGATGCTTTGAGAACTGAGTTTTTAGAACAATATGGATTAAAAGTTATAAGACTATCAAATCTTGGTATAAATAAAAACTTTGAGGGAGTATGTATATTTATTGATAATGAAGTCAAACAATCCCTCAGTCAACTTCGTTGACAGCTCCCTTTACACAAGGGAGCCTTTTTTATAAGTGTCATTCATAAGTGTTGGAAAAATGCGAAAGATTTTCCGACCACACTTTTTACTGATTTTACCCCCTAAAAAGCATAGTTTTTTAGAAAAATTAATAAGCCAATATATAAAAGTGTCGGTTTTTATCTTCTTCGGAGATATCCACCAGACGGAGATAACCCAAACAGGGCAATTTGCTAAAAATATCGAAAAAGGCTTGTCAAAATATATTAAGTGTGCTATACTGAATATGCTACACAAATTAACAATGTATGGGAGAGAACTCTATATTTTTTGTATAGGGGTTATTTTCTATTACATTTGCCAATAATGAATTTGATAAAAATGCAAATTCCACTTGGCAGATGTAGGAGTTTTTTCCCATTGTTAAGATTTGTGTAGCAACAATCGGAGTTTGCGTTTTTTGTGCGTGACTTCGGTTGATGTTACGCACTTTTTTAATTTATGGAAAGTTGAAAGGAGTATAAATATTTTCCGCAAAAAAGTGTGTGAAAAATTATAATTACTATTTTTAGAGAGGAATGTTACATAATGAAAAAGAATGGAGTAATTTCGATTGTTGCGGGAATATTTTTGTTTGTTTTAGGATTTTGGATGGTTGATTCAAGTGGTCCATTTAGTTATTGGGGTTATAGTTCAGGAATGAGAACAATTATGGAGTTTGCACCTTGGTTCTTTTTGATACTGGGGGCATTTGGTATAATTGGAGGCATATTTTATTTTATACAGGATATGAAACCGATTGTTGAAAAACAGGTAAAGATTATTGAAAAAAATGGATTGTCCGTTGTTGCTGAATTAGAGAATGGTACAAGAGAAACACTAATATTGAACAATAATGTAACAGTAGTTATTGGAGATATAGGAGTAGTAGAATGTAAAGGTGGATTTATTATAAAATTCCGTAAACTATAATTTTATATAATTTAATGTAAGAAAGGAGAGAAAATGCAAATTCTCTCCTTTCTTATGTGCTTTTTCTTTGTAATACCAACAAAAAAATTATTCCACAGAAAATAAAGTTATAGTGGAATTGATTATAACTTGACATTATTCGCTTTTTGTAATATAATTAAGTTTATGTGAGGTGATTTTTTTGTACAGACAGGAAAACAAGTCGGGATGGGCACAATATTTTTTAAGTATATTTGTCTGTCTTATTATATGGATATTATGTGATCTTGCAGGTGCAATATTAAAAAATCCCCTTGTTTCTGATATTTTGTTTCTGGTCGGTTCAGCCATTATGGTATATCTTATATACGCTCATTACTGTGCTGTTTTCATATATGAGCTTAACAAGAAAAAGCTCATCATAACAAGAAAAGTCGGTAAAAGAAATGCAAAGGTTGAAGAAATTCCTTTCTCAAAAATAAATGAGATGGCTTTTATTAAGCCTTCTGATTTGCCGAAAAACCTTCAAAGCTTTACCGTTGGAGTTTTTAACAGAAAAAAATATTGCTATTTAATATACGACAAGAGAAAAAAGTGTGTTATATTTGAGCCTGACGAAGAGCTTATATCTCTTCTTAGCTCATCAATTAAGCATAATAATTAGGATTACAGAAAGGATTTATATATATGGCAAGTATTATCGGTGTAAGATTTAAAACAGCCGGAAAAATTTATTATTTTGACCCGGTAGGTTTTAATCCCGAAAAGGGAGAATGTGTTGTTGTTGAGACAGCAAGAGGAGTAGAAATCGGAGAGGTTGTTTTTCCAAGACGTGACATTGAAGAGCAGGAAATTTTAAAACCTTTAAAAACCGTACTTCGTATTGCTGATTCAGATGATTTAAAAATCAGAGAGGATAACAAGAAAAAGGAAAAAGAAGCATTTAATATATGTCTTGAAAAAATCAAAAAGCATGGTCTTGACATGAAGCTTGTTGATGTTGAATATACATTTGATACATCAAAAATTCTTTTCTATTTCACTGCTGATGGAAGAATAGATTTCCGTGAACTTGTAAAGGACCTTGCAAATGTCTTTAAAACAAGAATAGAGTTGCGTCAGATTGGTGTTAGAGACGAGTCAAAAACAGTCGGAAGTGTAGGTATCTGCGGACGTCCGATATGCTGTGCACAGTTTTTGGGAGAATTTGAGCCTGTTTCCATTAATATGGCTAAAAAACAGGGATTGAGCCTTAATCCCACAAAAATATCAGGGGTCTGCGGAAGACTTATGTGCTGTTTAAAATATGAGCAAAACTGCTATGATGAACTTCTAAAGGTAACACCACGAAAGGGTGCTGTTGTTCAGACTCCCGACGGTGTCGGAACAGTTGAATATGTTAACATTTTAAAGGGTATGCTTAAAATCAAGCTTGAGCTTGAAAAGGAAACGGTATTCCATGATTATCATACAAGCGAGGTTAAGCTTCTTAAAAATGGTACTGCCGAAAACGATAGCGAAAAATTTGACGAAGAATTTCTAAAAACACTTGAATAATTTTAATTTATGTGTTATAATTATTTTGTCGGTGCTTTGGGCACCATGGCATTATAAACAAGGAGGTGTTTTCATGGCTTACAAAATTAGTGAGGATTGCATCAGCTGCGGCGCTTGTGCTGCTGATTGTCCGGTAGGAGCTATTTCTGAGGGTGATTCAATATACTTAATTGACGAGTCAGCTTGCATTGATTGCGGTGCTTGTGCTGATACTTGCCCTGTAGGTGCACCTCAGGCGTAATTGCTGTGCAAAGAACATAAAGCAGTTTGACAAAATCAAGCTGCTTTTTTCGTTTAATATAAATATTAATCAAATTACAGGAGAATAATATGAGAATAGATAAATTTTTGAAAATTTCAAGACTTATAAAAAGACGTTCAATTGCAAATGAAGCTTGCGATACAGGAAGAATTTCTGTTAATTCAAAAGTTGTGAAAGCATCATATGACGTTAAAATAGGTGATATAATTGAAATTAAAATGGGTGAAAAAATAATTAAGGTTGAAGTGTTACAGGTTCTTGAACATGCGCTGAAAAATGATGCAGGTACAATGTATAAGGTATTGTAATAAAATATGATTACTGCGTCATATAATAGTCTATAAATTAATTTAAAGGAGTTTATTATATGCCGCAGGAATCTAAAACCCCACAAATCCAGGAACAAAAGCTTATCTTAAATAACCGTAAAACACTCAGCTTAACAGGTGTTGAGAATGTGGATTGCTTTTCAGACACAGAAATAGTGCTTTTAACTAACCTTGACAAGCTTACTATCAGAGGTCAGAGACTTAATATAAATAAGCTTGATGTTGAGTCGGGCGAATTTCTGATGGAGGGCTATATTAATTCAATAGCTTACTCAAAATCCTCTACGCGTGATAAAAAAAGTATTATGGAACGTCTGTTTAAATAGCGGAGGGCTGTATGGGCGTAAATATCAGTGCTGACTGCCAAACCTTCATTGCTGTAATTTTATCGGGAATGATTTGCGGTATACTTTTTGATACCTTCAAGGTGGCGGGAATTTTTTCAAAACGCAACAGTGTTCTTATATCACTTTTTGATTTGTTTTTTTCGCTAGTGCTGTGCGTAATCGTCATGACGGTATTTTATATCTTCAATTCATATGAATTGAGATGGTTTATGTTTATCGGCTTGTTTTTGGGGGTGATTTTATACTTTTTTATGCTCTCTAAAGCCTATAAATTCACTTTAAACAAATTAATTCAATTTTTTTTGAAAATATTTCAAATTATTTTTAAAATACTCTTGACACCGGCACGATTTTTGTATAAAATTTTAGTAGTACATATTAATTAGTAGAATAAGAAATCTAATATACAAATTTTTAATAAACAGAGGTATATCCAATGAAAAACAAAAAAAACGCAAAAAAGACAAACAAACTGCCTTTAGTGCTTTTATTTGCGGTCGCTTCCTTCATGCTCGTAAGAGGCGCCATGTTCCAGCCGCAGATATCAGACAATCTTGATACAATAGCTGAGCTGCAGTCTAAAATAGACTATGAAAAACAGCGTGCCGAAGAAATCGATAACATGCGTGAAAATGTTAATTCTGACGAATATATCGAAAAAATTGCACGTGAAAAGCTTGGAATGATAAGAAAAGATGAAATTATTTTCATCGACGTAACAGGCAAAGAAGAATAATACATCAGGAGGCACAAATGTCTATAGAAGTTGAAAGCATAGTTGAAGGTAAGGTTTCGGGAATAATGCCGTTCGGTGCATTTATAACTCTTCCCGATGATAAGGTGGGTCTTGTACATATATAGAAGTTGCAACCACTTATGTTTCCGATATAAATGAACATTTAAAAGTCGGGGATGTTGTTCGTGCAAAGGTTCTTAAAATTGAGGACAATGGTAAAATAAGCCTGTCTATAAAAAAAGCAATTGAAAAAACCAGGAATAAAAACAGCAAACCACATGCACCAGCAAAACCAAGCGGACCTATACGTCCGGCGGACATTGACTGGAGTATAAAATCAGATGACTCACTCTCATTCGAAGATAAGCTGTCAAAATTCAAGCAGGACAGTGATGAAAAAATGCTTGCCCTAAAACGCAGTAACGAATCCAAACGCTCCGGCGGTTATCGCAGAGGCTAATATTAATACGATACATAGTAAAGTGTAGAATTTTTTTCTACACTTTAAATTCATATCTAAGCAAATGAAAGGAAGATACT